>NZ_JBHYYB010000019.1:0-132058 GCF_042752535.1 Kitasatospora sp. NPDC059327
TACGCGCCGGGCAACGCCTATCTGGACGCCCTGGCCCATCACCGGCGAGCCAAGGGCCTGCCCGCCACCGCGATCGCCTGGGGGCACTGGGACGGGGCCACCCCCGGGGCCGAGGGCCGGATCCGCCGCCACGGCGCCCAGGACCTCGACCCGGAGGCGGCGCTGGACGTCCTGCGGGGGATCCTCGACCACGACGACACCTCCGTCGCCGTTCTGCGCTGTGCCTGGGACGATCCGGCCTGGAGCGTGCCCCTGCTGGCCGAGCTCCGTGCGGTGCGGCGCGGTGCCGCCGCCCCCGGCCCGGTGGCCGTGACCGATCCGGACGGGTTCTCGGCCGACCTGGCCCGCCGGCTGGCGGAGCTGCCGGAGGCCGAGCGCGCCGGCGCGCTGCTGGAGCTGGTCCGGCCGGTGATCGCGACCGTCCTGCGGCACTCCTCGCCGGCGGCGATCGAGCCGGACCAGCCGTTCAAGGACCTCGGCTTCGACTCGCTGACCGCCGTCGAACTGCGCAACCGCCTACGGGCGGCGACCGGCCTGCGGCTGACCGCCACCCTGATCTACGACCATCCGACGCCGGCGGCGCTCGCCGACCACCTGTACGCCGAACTGGCACCGCGCCCGGACACCACGGTGGTGCCGATCCTGGCGGAACTGGACCGGCTGGCGGCGGTCCTGGCGGCCGCCGCCGTCGCGGGGGCCGAACGGCAGGCGGTCGGCGACCGCCTCCAGGACCTGCTGGCCGGCTGGCGCGCCACCGCGCCGGGTGCCGTCGCCGGCCCCGCCGACACCGTCACCGCCCTCGAAGCCGTGACCGACGACGAACTGATCGGACTCCTCGGCGACGAGTTCGGCATCTACCAGCCCGACGACTCCGCAGAGGGAAACGCTCATGAATGACGACCGGATGCGCTACTTCCTCAACCGGGTGACCGCCGAGCTGCGCGAGACCCGGGACCGCCTGCGGGAGGTGGAGGACAGCCGGCAGGAGCCGATCGCGATCGTCGGCATGGCCTGCCGGCTGCCCGGCGGGGTCACCTCGCCCGAGGGTCTCTGGGACCTGGTGGCGGCCGGGGCCGACGTGATCTCTGAGCTGCCGGTGAACCGGGGCTGGGACCTCACGGACTTCTACGACCCGGACCCGGACGTGCCGGGCCGCTCCTACGTCCGGGCCGGCGGGTTCCTCCACGACGCCGCCGACTTCGACGCGGGGTTCTTCGGGATCTCGCCGCGTGAGGCGTTGGCGATGGACCCGCAGCAGCGGCTGCTGCTGGAGACCGCCTGGGAGGCCTTCGAGCACGCGGGCATCGATCCGGTGTCGGTCCGCGGCACCGACACCGGGGTGTTCGCCGGGGTGGTCTACGGCGACTACGCACGGCGCGGTGCGAAGATCCCCGCGGATCTGGAGGGGCACGTCGGCACGGGCAGCGCCGCCAGCGTCGCCTCGGGCCGGATCTCCTACACCCTGGGCCTGGAGGGCCCGGCGGTGACGGTCGACACCGCCTGCTCCTCGTCGCTGGTCGCCCTGCACCTCGCCGTCCAGTCGTTGCGGTCGGGGGAGTGCTCGCTGGCACTGGCCGGCGGTGTGACGGTGATGCTCACGCCGGAGGAGTTCGTCCGCTTCTCCCGGCTGCGCGGCCTGTCGACCGACGGGCGTTGCCGGGCCTTCGGGGCGGGCGCGGACGGCTTCGGCATGGCCGAGGGGGTGGGCCTGCTGCTGGTCGAGCGGTTGTCGGACGCGCGCCGCAACGGCCATCAGGTGCTGGCCGTGGTGCGCGGTTCGGCGGTCAACCAGGACGGCCGGTCCAACGGACTGTCGGCGCCGAACGGCCCCTCCCAGCAGCGGGTGATCCGGCGGGCCCTGGCCGATGCCCGGCTGTCCGCCACCGAGGTCGACGTGGTCGAGGCGCACGGGACGGGGACCAGGCTCGGCGACCCGATCGAGGCGCAGGCCCTGCTGGCCACCTACGGCCGGGAGCGGTCGGACCAACAGCCCCTGTGGCTCGGCTCGTTGAAGTCCAACGTCGGCCATGCCCAGGGCGCGGCCGGCGTCTCCGGGGTGATCAAGATGGTGATGGCGATGCGGAAGGGGGTGCTGCCCAGGACGCTGCACGCCGAGGAGCCGTCCCCGCACATCGACTGGTCCTCGGGAGCGATCCGCCTGCTCACCGAGGCCCGGCCCTGGCCGGTGCTCGACCGTCCGCGCCGGGCCGGGGTCTCCTCGTTCGGCATGAGCGGGACCAACGCGCACGTCGTCCTCGAACAGGCGCCGGCCGCGTCGGAGCCCGAGGGGGACGAGGCCCCGGCGGCCCCCGCCCCGGCCGCCCCCGCTCCGGCTGCCCCGCCCGCCGTGGTGCCGTGGCTGCTGTCCGCGCGCAGCGCGCCCGCGCTGCGCGAGCAGGCCGTGCGCCTGCGGTCGGCCCTCCAGGACCGTCCGGCGTCCGAGCGCGCGTCCAGGCGCGTGCCCGACCCTGAGGCCGCCCCTGAGGCCGCCCGCGAGGCCGGCGCCGTGCTCGACCCGTCGGCGGTCGGGCACGCGCTGGCGACCACCCGGGCCGTCCTGGAGCACCGTGCGGTGCTGCTCGGCGCCGACCCGGACGAGCTGCTGCGCGGCCTCGCCGCCGTGGCCGAGGACGTGCCCGCGCCGGGTGTGGTCCGCGGCGTGGCGGCCGGTCCGGGCGTCGGTCGGACGGTGTTCGTCTTCCCCGGCCAGGGCGCGCAGTGGGTGGGCATGGCGGTCGAACTGGCGGAGGCCTCGGAGGTGTTCCGGGCTCGACTGGCGGAGTGTGCCGAGGCGTTGCGGCCCTTTGTCGACTGGGACCTCTTCGCCGCCTTGCGCGGCGGGCCGGACGCGCCGTCCCTGGAGCGGGTCGACGTGGTGCAGCCCGCGCTGTTCGCCGTGATGGTGTCGCTGGCCGAGCTGTGGCGCTCCTACGCTGTCGAGCCGGCCGCGGTGGTGGGCCACTCGCAGGGCGAGATCGCGGCGGCCTGCGTGGCGGGCGCGCTGTCGCTGCCGGACGCGGCCCGGGTGGTGGCCCTGCGCAGCCGGGCGCTGACCGCGCTGGCCGGGCGTGGGGGCATGGTGTCCGTTCCGCTGCCCGCCGACGATGTCCGCGAGCTGCTCACCCGCTGGCAGGACCGGATCCAGATCGCGGCGCTGAACGGCCCCGCCGGCACCGTGGTGGCCGGCGAACCGGCCGCGGTGGACGAGCTTCTGACGTATTGCCAGGAAGTGGACGTGCGGGCGCGGCGGATTCCGGTGGACTACGCCTCGCACACCTCGCAGGTCGAGCTGTTGCGCGCCGAGCTGCTGGAGGTGCTCGCGCCGATCGAGCCCGGCCCGGCGGCCGTGCCGTTCTACTCGACGGTGGACGAGCGGTGGCTGACCGGTGCCGAGCTCGACGCCGACTACTGGTACCGCAATCTGCGCCGGACCGTCGCCTTCGAACCCGCGACGCGGGCGCTGGCCGCGCAGGGCCACGGTGTCTTCGTGGAGATCGGCCCGCACCCGGTGCTGACCACGAGCGTGCAGGAGACCCTGGCCGCGGCCGGGAGCCAGGGCATCACGGTCGGCTCGCTGCGCCGTGACGACGGCGGACCCGCCCGGTTCCTGGCCTCGGTCGCCGAGGTGCACGTCCAGGGCCGCTCGGTGGACTGGACGGCGGCCTTCGGCGGCGTGCCCGCGCGGCGGGTGGAGCTGCCGACCTATCCGTTCCAGCGGCAGCGGTACTGGCTGAACGCCTCCGGGCTCGCGACCGGCGGGCTGACCGGCGCCGGTCTCGGTACGGCGGACCACCCCCTGCTCGGCGCGGTGATCGAGCCGGCCGACAGCGACGAAGTCCTGTTCACCAGCCGGCTCTCGTTGGACAGTCACCCCTGGCTGGCCGACCACGCGGTGGCGGGCACCGCCATCCTGCCGGGGACGGCCTTCGTCGAACTCGCCGTCCGGGCCGGTGACCAGGTGGGCTGCGAGCTGCTCGACGAGCTGGTGATCGAGCGGCCGTTGGTGCTGCCCGAGCGGGGCGGCCTCCAACTGCAGGTGCGGGTGGGTGCCGCGCAGCCGTCCGGGGTGCGGCAGGTCGGGGTCCACACCCGGCCGGAGCAGGGCGGCGACGGGCCGTGGAGCCGGCACGCCACCGCCCTGCTGGCCCCCTCCGCTCCGGCCCCGGAGCCTTCGGACGCCTTCGACGCCGGTGTGTGGCCGCCGCGGGGGGCCGTGGCCCTGGACACCGGGGGGCTGTACGAGCGGCTGGTGGCGGCGGGCTACCACTACGGGCCGGCCTTCCGCGGGCTGCGCGCCGCCTGGCGCCGGGGCGCGGAGGTGTTCGCCGAGGTCGGCCTGGACGAGGAGCAGTCGGCCGAGGCCGGCCGGTACGGTCTGCACCCGGCGCTGCTCGACGCCGCCCTGCACGCCACCTTCCTGGCCGACGCGGCCGACGCGGCCGGTGCAGCCGCCGCAACCGACGTAACCGCCGCAGCCGGTGCCACGGACGCGGACGCGGACGTCCCGGCGGACCAGGCCGCCGCGACCCCGGTCCCCGCCCGTCTCCCCTTCGCCTGGAACCAGGTGCGCGTCCACGCGGTGGGCGCCTCCTCCCTGCGGGTACGCCTGCGTCCGGAGGGGGCCGACCGGATGGCGCTGGCCGTCGCCGATCCGGCCGGCCGGCCGGTGGCGAGCGCGCGCTCGCTCGCGCTGCGTCCCGTCTCCGTCGAGGAGTTCGGCGGTGCCGGGGACACGACCGGGGACGCCCTGCACCGGATCGCCTGGGTGCCGGCGTCCGACCGGTCCGAGACCGCCGTTCCGGAGGCGTCGGACGTCACGGAGGCGGCCGTGGTGGTCGAGCACTTCCCCGCCCCCGGGGCCGACGAGGCCGACCCGGCGGAGGCGGTGCACCTGCTGGCCGGCCGGGCACTCGTGACCCTGCAGTCCTGGCTGGCCGACGAGCGGTCGGCGGACCGCCGGCTGGTCGTGGTGACCCGGTCCGCGGTCGCCGCCCGGCCCGGCGAGGCCGCCGACCCGGCCGGCGCGGCGGTCTGGGGCCTGGTCCGCTCCGCGCAGGCCGAGCATCCGGGGCGCTTCGCCCTGGTGGACACCGACGACCCGGCGGCCGTGCCGCTCCTGCCCCCGGCCGTGCTCGCCTCCCCGGAGCCCCAACTGGCGCTCCGGGGCGGCGAGCCGCTGGTGCCCAGGCTGGTGCGGGCGGCCGCGCCCGAGGGCGTCGCACCGGCTCCGCGGTTCGGTCCGGAGGGGACGGTGTTGATCACCGGGGGGACGGGCACGTTGGGGTCGTTGTTGGCGCGGCATCTGGTGCGGTCGTACGGGGTGCGGCGGTTGTTGTTGGTGGGTCGCGGTGGTCCGGCGGCCGAGGGTGCGGGTGCGTTGGAGGCCGAGCTGAGGGAGCTGGGCGCGGAGGTGACGATCGCCGCGTGCGACACCGCCGACCGGGACGCGCTGCGCACGCTGCTCGCCGGCCTGGAGCGTCCGCTGACCGGCGTGGTGCACGCCGCCGGGGTGCTGGACGACGGCCTGGTGGCCGGTCTGACACCGGAGCGGATGGCCGCGGTGCTGCGGCCGAAGATCGATGCCGCCCTCGTGCTGCACGACCTCACCGCCGACCAGGACCTCGCCGCCTTCGTCCTCTTCTCCTCCGCCGCGGGCGTGCTCGGCGGGGCCGGCCAGGGCGGCTACGCGGCGGCCAACGCGGCCCTGGACGCGCTCGCCGAGGCGCGTCGGGCGCAGGGCCTTCCGGCCGTGTCGCTGGCCTGGGGCCTGTGGGCCGAGGCCAGCGGTATGACGGGGCATCTGGACCGTGCCGACCACCGCCGGATCGCCCGGAGCGGAGTGCGGCCGTTCTCCACGGAGCAGGGGCTGGCGCTGTTCGACGCCGCGCTCGCGGCGGATGACGCCGTCCTGGTGCCGATGGCGCTCGACCTCGCCGGGCTCCGTGCGGCCGACGCTCCCGTCCCGGCCCTGCTGCGCGGCCTGGTGCGCCCGGGGCGGCGGGTCGCCCGGGCCGCCGAGGGCCGGGCGGACGGCACCCTGGCGGAGCGGCTCGCCGCCCGTCCGGTCGCCGAGCGCGGGCGGGCGCTGCTGGAGCTGGTCCGCTCGCACGCCGCGACGGTGCTCGGCCACAGCACCACCGCCGAGGTCGAACCGGTGCTCGCCTTCCGTGAGTTGGGCTTCGACTCGCTGACCGCCGTGGAGCTGCGCAACCGGCTCGCCGCGGCCTCCGGGCTGCGACTGCCGGCCACCCTGGTGTTCGACCACCCGACCCCCGCGGCGCTGGCCCAGTGGCTGGAGGCCGAGCTGTTCGGTGCGCCGGCGGACACCCGCGCGGCCACGGCCACGCGGGCGGCCGCCGTCGCGGTGCCGGACGAGCCCATCGCGATCGTCGGCATGTCCTGCCGCTTCCCCGGTGGCATCGACTCCCCGCAGGACCTCTGGGAGACGGTCGCGGCGGGCCGGGACGTGGTCGGGAGCTTCCCCGAGAACCGGGGCTGGGACCTGGACGCGCTGTTCGACCCCGACCCGGACCGCCCCGGCAAGAGCTATGTCGACGCGGGCGGGTTCCTGGCCGACCCCGGTGAGTTCGACGCGGAGTTCTTCGGGATCAGCCCGCGCGAGGCGCTCGCGATGGACCCGCAGCAGCGGCTGCTGCTGGAGGCCTCCTGGGAGGCGATCGAACAGGCGGGCATCGACCCGGCGTCCCTGCGGGGCAGCGACACCGGGGTGTTCGCGGGACTGCTGTACCACGAGTACGGCGCACTGCTCGAAGGAGCGGAGGGCGCCTCCGAGTTGGAGCCCTACGCGGGCACGGGGGGCGCGGGCAGCGTCGCGTCGGGCCGGATCTCCTACTCGCTCGGGCTGGAGGGCCCGGCCATCACCGTCGACACCGCCTGCTCGTCCGCCCTGGTGGCGGTGCACCTGGCGAGCCGTTCGCTGCGCTCCGGGGAGTGCTCGCTGGCGCTGGCCGGCGGGGTGACCGTGATGACCACGCCGGCCGCGTTCACCGGCTTCTCGCGGCAGCGCGGGCTGGCGGCCGACGGCCGGTGCAAGCCGTTCTCGGCCGCGGCCGACGGCACCGGCTGGTCCGAGGGGGTCGGCCTGCTGGTCCTGGAGCGGCTCTCCGACGCCCGCCGGCGCGGGCACCGGGTGCTCGCGGTGGTCCGGGGCAGCGCGGTCAACCAGGACGGTGCGAGCAACGGACTGTCGGCACCGAACGGGCCGGCGCAGCAGCGGGTGATCCGGCAGGCGCTGGCCAACGCGGGGCTCTCCGCCGACGCGGTCGACGCGGTGGAGGCGCACGGGACGGGGACCAGGCTGGGTGACCCGATCGAGGCGCAGGCGGTACTGGCGACCTACGGCCAGGGCCGGCCGCAGGACCGCCCGGTCTGGCTGGGCTCGGTGAAGTCGAACCTCGGCCACACCCAGGGGGCCGCCGGCGCCGCCGGAATGATCAAGATGATCCAGGCGATGCGGCACGGGGTGTTGCCGGCGACGTTGCACGTGGACGAGCCGTCGCCGCGGGTGGACTGGTCGGCGGGCGCGGTGGAGTTGTTGGCGCAGGCGCGGTCCTGGCCGGAGGTGGACCGGCCGCGTCGGGCGGGTGTGTCGTCGTTCGGGATCAGCGGGACCAACGCGCACGTGATCCTGGAGGAGGCGCCGGCGGTGGAGGTCCCGGTGTCGACCGGGGGCGGTGACGGGGTGCCGTGGCTGCTGTCGGGCGGTGACGAGGGGGCGTTGCGGGCGCAGGCGGGCCGGTTGGCGGCGCATCTGCGGGAGCGGCCGGCGTTGGGTGTGCGGGATGTCGGTCACGCGTTGGCGGTGACCCGGGCGGGTCTGGCGGAGCGGGCGGTGGTGCTGGGGGAGGACCGGGAGGCGTTGCTGCGCGGTCTGGACGCGCTCGCGCAGGGCCGGCCGGCCGCCGGAATCGTCCGCGCCCGGGCGAGCGCCGACGACCGGGTGGCGTTCGTCTTCCCCGGGCAGGGCTCGCAGTGGCTCGGCATGGGTGTGGAGCTGCTGGCGGAATCGGAGGTCTTCCGGGACCGGATGGCCGAGTGTGCCGAGGCGTTGCGGCCCTTCGTCGACTGGGACCTCGTCGACGTCCTGCGGGCCGTACCCGGCGCTCCGTCGCTGGACCGGATCGACGTGGTGCAGCCGGTGCTGTTCTCGGTGATGGTGTCGCTGGCGGCGCTCTGGCGCTCCTACGGGGTGGAGCCCTCGGCCGTGGTGGGGCATTCGCAGGGCGAGGTGGCGGCGGCCTGTGTGGCCGGTGTGCTGTCGCTGGCGGACGCGGCCCGGCTCGTCGCCCTGCGCAGCCGGGTCCTGACGGCCCTGGCGGGCCGGGGCGGCATGGTCGCGGCCTTCCTGCCGGAGGCGGAGGTGCGCGAGCGGCTGCGGGGTTGGGAGGGCCGGCTCTCGGTGGCGGCGGTGAACGGTCCGGGCACCGTGGTGGTGTCCGGGGATCTCGACGCGCTGGACGCCTTCGTGGCGGCCTGCGAGGCGGACGGCGTCCGCGCCCGTCAGGTCTCCGCCACCGCCACCCTGGCCTCGCACGGGCCGCAGATCGACCTGGTCCGGGAGGAGCTGGTCGAGGTGCTGGCGCCGGTGGTACCGGGGGCGGGCGTGATCCCGTTCTACTCCTCGGTGACCGGGCGGCGGATGGACGGTGAGGAGCTGGACGCCGCCTACTGGTACGCCAATCTGCGGCAGACGGTGGAGTTCGAGGCGGTCACCCGGGCGCTGCTCGACGACGACCACGCCGTGTTCGTCGAGGTCAGTCCGCACCCGGTGCTGACCACCGCCCTCCAGGACACGGTGGAGAGCGCCGGTCGCACCGCGACCGTGACGGGCACGCTGCGCCGTGACGACGGCGGAACGCCCCGGGTGCTGGCCTCGGTGGCCGGGCTCTGGACGGCCGGGCTGCCGGTGGACTGGAGCAGCGCCCTCGCCGGCGGGCACCCCGTCGACCTGCCCACCTACGCCTTCCAACGCCGCCGCTACTGGGTGCGGCCCGCCGTCGCCGACCACGGCGGCTCGGCCGTCGGACTCGGACTGGCCGACGCGGGGCACCCGCTGCTCGGCGCCGTGGTCGCGCCGGCCGGTGGAGACGGCCTGCTGCTCACCGGCCGGCTGTCGCGGCGCAGTCACCCCTGGCTCGCCGACCACGCGGTGGCGGGCACCGTCCTGCTGCCGGGCACGGCCTTCGTCGAACTGGCCGTCCGGGCCGGCGACGAGGTGGGCTGCCCGGTGGTCGAGGAGCTGGTCATCGAGGCACCGCTGCCGCTGCCGGACGGGGCGGCGATCGGCCTCCAGGTGGCGGTCGGCGACCGCGACGACACCGGACGGCGGACGGTGACCGTCCACGCCTGCCAGGGCGAGGGACAGCCGTGGACCCGGCACGCCGGCGGCCTGCTGGCCCCGGCCGAACCCGCCGGGGCGTCCGACGACCCCACCGGGGAAACGGACTTGGGCGTCTGGCCGCCGGAGGGCGCGGTCGCGGTGGACACGACGGGCTTCTACGAGCGCCTCGACGAGGCCGGGTACGGCTACGGACCGGCGTTCCGCGGGCTGCGGGCGCTCTGGCGGCGCGGGGCGGAGATCTTCGCCGAGGTCGGGCTCCCGGAGTCCGAACGGGCCGACGCCGGGCGCTACGCCCTGCACCCGGCCCTGCTGGACAGCGCCCTGCACGCCTGGGCGGTCCAGGGTGTCGGAAGGGCCGCCCGGCTCCCGTTCTCCTGGAGCCGGTACCGTCCGCACGCCTCGGGCGCCGCGGTGCTGCGGGTCCGGCTGGTGCCGACCGGTGAGGACTCGGTGGCGTTGCTGGTCGCCGACGAGGACGGCCGGCCGGTGGCCTCGGCGGAGTCGCTCCTGGTCCGGGAGATCCCGGGCGGCTCGCTCGGACAGCACCCGGTGGCCGGCGCCGACGCGCTCTTCGACGTGGTGTGGCGGGCACTGCCGCTCCCGGCCGGTCCGGCCGCGCGGACGGCGCGGCTCCTCGTCACCGCGCCCTCCGAAAGGGTCACTTCGCCCTCCGGCGCCGACCCGGCCCGGGATGCCCGGGACGCCGTCCAGCGGGTGCTGACCGAGCTCCGGGCCCGGCTGGCCGAAGCCCCCGCCGACACCGGCCCGTTGGCGGTGGTGACCCGGGGCGCCGTGGCCGCCCTCGCCGCGGACGGCGCGCCGGACCCGGTCGGCGCGGCCGTCCTGGGGCTGCTGCGCTCCGCGCAGGCCGAGCACCCCGGCCGGTTCGTCCTCGTCGACCTCGACGACGACTCCGCCGCGCCGGAGCTGGTGGACGCGGCCGCCACCACGGGCGAGCCCCAGATCGCGGTCCGGGCCGGCGCGTTGTACGCCCCCCGGCTCGTCCGGGCGGCGGCCCGGGGTGAACTGCCGGTGCCCGACGGGCCCGCCTGGCACCTGGCCACCGACGAGCCGGGCACGCTGGAGAACCTGGCGCTCACCCCGCACCCCGAGGCGCTCGCGCCGCTGGCCGCCGGAGAGCTGCGGATCGCCGTCCGCGCGGCCGGGCTGAACTTCCGTGACACCCTGGTCGCGCTGGGGATGTACCCGGACCCGGCGGCGTACCTGGGTGGCGAGGGCGCCGGCGTGGTGCTGGAGACCGGGCCGGGGGTCACCGGGTTCGCGCCCGGCGACCGCGTTCTCGGCATGCTGCCCAAGTCCTTCGGGCCGCTGGCGGTGGCCGATGCCCGGCTGGTCGCCCGGATGCCCGACGGGTGGTCGTTCGCCGAGGCGGCGGCCATGCCGGTGGCCTTCCTGACGGCCTACTACGCCCTGGTCGACCTGGCGGGCCTGCGGGCCGGTGAGTCGGTGCTGATCCACGCGGCCGCGGGCGGGGTCGGGACGGCCGCCGTCCAACTGGCCCGCCATCTGGGCGCCGAGGTCTACGGGACGGCCGGCCGGGGCAAGTGGGCGGCCCTGCGCGCGCTGGGGCTCGACGAGGACCGGATCGCCGACTCGCGGACCACCGGGTTCGAGCAGGCGTTCCTGGCGTCCAGCGGCGGGCGGGGTGTGGACGTCGTCCTCGACTGCCTCGCCGGGGAGTTCGTCGACGCCTCGCTGCGCCTGCTGCCGCGCGGCGGCCGGTTCGTCGAGCTGGGCAAGACGGACGTCCGCGCGGCCGGGGAGGTGGCCGCCGCGCACCCGGGCGTGACGTACCGGGCGTTCGACCTGGTGGAGGCCGCCGGGCCGGACCGGATCCGGGAGATGCTGGCCGAGCTGGTGGACCTCTTCGAGCAGGGCGTGCTGTCGCCGCTGCCGACCACCTGCTGGGACGTCCGCCGGGCACCCGAGGCCTTCCGTCAGCTGAGCCAGGCCCGGCTCATCGGCAAGGCCGTGCTGACCGTTCCCCGGCAGCTCGGTCCGGAGGGGACGGTGTTGATCACCGGGGGGACGGGCACGTTGGGGTCGTTGTTGGCGCGGCATCTGGTGCGGTCGTACGGGGTGCGGCGGTTGTTGCTGGTGGGTCGCGGTGGTCCGGCGGCCGAGGGTGCGGGTGCGTTGGAGGCCGAGCTGAGGGAGCTGGGCGCGGAGGTGACGATCGCCGCGTGCGACACCGCCGACCGGGACGCGCTGCGCACGCTGCTCGCCGGCGTCCACCCGCCGTTGAGCGGCGTCGTGCACACCGCGGGCGTCCTCGACGACGGTGTGGTGGACTCCCTGACCGCCGACCAGGTGGCCGCGGTGCTGCGGCCCAAGGCCGACGCGGCGCTCGCGCTGCACGACCTCACCGCCGGCGAGGACCTCGCCGCCTTCGTGCTCTACTCCTCGGCCGCCGGGGTGTTCGGCAGCCCCGGGCAGGGCAACTACGCGGCGGCCAACGCCTTCCTGGACGCGCTCGCCGCCCGGCGGCGGGCCGCCGGGCGGCCGGCCCTGTCGCTGGCCTGGGGGCTCTGGCAGCCCCGCAGCGGGATGACCGGGCACCTCGGCGCGAGCGACCACGGCCGACTGGCCAGGAGCGGCGCCGTCGGGATGACGCCGGAGCAGGGCCTGGCGCTCTTCGACGCGGCCGTGCGGCTGGACCGGTCGACGCTGGTGGCCGCGCCGCTCGACCTGGCCGGTCTGCGCGGTCGGGGCGAGGACGTCGCCCCGCTGCTGCGCGAGCTGGTCACCCCGGTGCGGCGGACGGTCCGCGGCGACCGGGCGGCGGACGAGTCGCTGCTCGTGCGGTTGACCCGGCTGCCGGCCGCCGAGCGCGCCCGCGTCCTGCTCCGGGCGGTCCGGGGCCACGCCGCCACCGTGCTCGGCCACGACGGAGCGGACCTGGTGGGGGCGGACCGCCCGTTCAAGGACCTGGGGTTCGACTCGCTGACCGCCGTCGAGCTGCGCAACCGGCTGAACACGGCGACCGGGCTGCGGCTGCCCGCCACCGTCGTCTTCGAGAGCCCCAGCGCGCGCGAACTCGCCGAGCGGGTACGGCAGGAGCTCTTCCCCGGTGGCACCGACACCGGCACCGACCCCGGCGCCGACGCGGGGGCGGCGACCCCGGGCGCCGCCGGCAGCGGAGGGTCCGGGCCCGGTGAGGAGGAGATCCGCCGGACCCTCGCCGCGCTGCCGGTCGACCGGTTGCGCGAACTCGGCCTGCTCGACGTGCTGTTGGGCCTCGCCGACGCGTCGGACCGGTCCGCCCCGGCCGCCCGGCCCGACCTGCCGGCGCCCGCGTCCCCGTCCCCGTCCCCGTCCCCGGCGCCCGCGACGGCGGACGAGGAGCTCGACCGGCTCGACGGCATGGACGCCGACGACCTGATCGCCCGCGCCTTCGGCAGCGCGACATGACCGCGCGATCCCGCTGCGGCGCCGGCCGGCCCGCCCGGCCGACCGGCGCCGCGGCGGCCGCCCGACCCGGAACCCGCCAGTGGAGGAAAGATGCCTGAGACCCAGGACCGTCTGGTCGAAGCCCTGCGGCTCTCGCTGAAGGAGAACGAGCTGCTGCGCCGGCAGAACGCCGAACTCGCCGACAGCACGCCCGAGCCGATCGCCATCGTGGGCATGGCCTGCCGGCTGCCCGGCGGGGTGCGTACACCGCAGGACCTCTGGACGCTGCTGACCGACCGCGCGGACGTGATCGCCGACCTGCCCCGGGACCGGGGCTGGGACATCGACGGCCACTACGACCCCGACCCGGACGTGCCCGGCACCTTCTACGTACGGCAGGGCGGATTCCTGGACGAGGTCGCGGACTTCGACGCGGAGTTCTTCGGGATCAGCCCGCGCGAGGCACTCGGGATGGACCCGCAGCAGCGGTTGCTGCTGGAGACGTCCTGGGAGGCCGTCGAGGCGGCGGGCATCGACCCGCACACGCTGCGCGGCACCCGCACCGGAGTCTTCGCGGGCCTGGGCTACCACGACTACGGCACCCGGTTGAGCCGGGTCCCGGAGGGGTTGGAGGGTTACCTGGGCAACGGGCGGTCGGGCAGTGTCGCCTCCGGCCGGGTCTCCTACACGCTCGGACTGGAGGGGCCGGCCGTCACGGTGGACACGGCCTGCTCGTCCTCGCTGGTCGCGTTGCACCTCGCGGCCCGGTCGCTCCGCGAGGGCGAGTGCGATCTCGCCCTCGCCGGCGGCGTGACGGTGATGTCCACCATGGACGGCATCCTGGAGCTCGCCCGGCAACGCGCCCTGGCCCGCGACGGCCGCTCCAAGGCCTTCGGCGCCGGCGCCGACGGGATGAGCATGGCCGAGGGGGTCGGCCTGCTGCTGGTGGAGCGGCTCTCCGACGCCCGCCGCCACGGGCACCCGGTGCTCGCGCTCCTCCGGGGCAGCGCGGTCAACCAGGACGGCCGGTCGAACGGTCTGACCGCGCCGAACGGTGCCGCGCAGCGCCGGGTGATCCGGCAGGCGCTGGCCGAGGCACGGCTGACGGCCGACCAGGTCGACCTGCTGGAGGCGCACGGCACCGGTACGGCGCTGGGCGATCCGATCGAGGCCGTCGAGCTGCTGGCGACCTACGGCCAGGGCCGGCCGCGGGACCGCCCGGCCTGGCTGGGTTCGGTGAAGTCGAACCTCGGCCACACCCAGTTCGCGGCCGGTGTCGCGGGGGTCATCAAGACCGTGCTCGCGATGCGGCACGGGGTGTTGCCGGCGACGTTGCACGTGGACGAGCCGTCGCCGCGGGTGGACTGGTCGGCGGGCGCGGTGGAGTTGTTGACGCAGGCGCGGCCGTGGCCGCAGACGGGGCGGCCGAGGCGTTCGGCGGTGTCGTCGTTCGGGATCAGCGGGACGAACGCGCACGTGGTGCTGGAGGAGGCGCCGGCGGTGGAGGTCCCGGTGTCGGCCGGGGGCGGTGACGGGGTGCCGTGGCTGCTGTCGGGCGGTGACGAGGGGGCGTTGCGGGCGCAGGCGGGCCGGTTGGCGGCGCATCTGCGGGAGCGGCCGGCGTTGGGTGTGCGGGATGTCGGTCACGCGTTGGCGGTGACCCGGGCGGGCCTGGCGGAGCGGGCGGTGGTGCTGGGGGAGGACCGGGAGGCGTTGCTGCGCGGTCTGGACGCGCTCGCGCAGGGCCGGCCCGCCGCCGGAATCGTCCGCTCCGCCGTGACCTCGCACGACGGCACCGTCTTCGTCTTCCCCGGGCAGGGCTCGCAGTGGCTCGGCATGGGTGTGGAGCTGCTGGCGGAGTCGGAGGTCTTCCGGGACCGGATGACGGAGTGCGCCCAGGCCTTGAGGCCTCACCTCGACTGGGATCCCCTGGACGTCCTGCGGGCCGTTCCGGGGGCTCCGTCGCTGGACCGGATCGACGTGGTGCAACCGGTGCTGTTCTCGGTGATGGTGTCGCTGGCGGCGCTCTGGCGCTCCTACGGGGTGGAGCCCTCGGCGGTGGTGGGGCATTCGCAGGGCGAGGTGGCGGCGGCCTGTGTGGCCGGTGTGCTGTCGCTGGCGGACGCGGCCCGGCTCGTCGCCCTGCGCAGCCGTGCGCTCGCCGCGCTGATCGGCCGCGGTGGGCTGGCTCCGGTGTTCCTCCCGGAGGCGGAGGTGCGCGAGCGGCTGCGGGGTTGGGAGGGTCGGCTCTCGGTGGCGGCGGTGAACGGTCCGGGCACCGTGGTGGTGTCCGGGGATCTCGACGCGCTGGACGCCTTCGTGGCCGGCTGTGAGGCGGACGGCGTCCGGGTCCGCCGGGTTCAGGCGGGTGTCGCCTCGCACGGGCCGCAGATCGACCTGGTCCGGGAGGAGCTGGTCGAGGTGTTGGCGCCGGTGGTACCGGGGGCGGGCGTGATCCCGTTCTACTCCTCGGTGACCGGGCGGCGGATGGACGGTGAGGAGCTGGACGCCGCCTACTGGTACGCCAATCTGCGGCAGACGGTGGAGTTCGAGGCGGTCACCCGGGCGCTGCTCGACGACGACCACGCCGTGTTCGTCGAGGTCAGTCCGCACCCGGTGCTGACCACCGCCCTCCAGGACACGGTGGAGAGCGCCGGTCGCACCGCGACCGTGACGGGCACGCTGCGCCGTGACGACGGCGGAACGCCCCGGGTGCTGGCCTCGGTGGCGGGGCTCTGGACGGCCGGGCTGCCGGTGGACTGGAGCAGCGCCCTCGCCGGCGGGTACCCCGTCGACCTGCCCACCTACGCCTTCCAACGCCGCCGCTACTGGCTGGACGCCCCGGCGCAGGACGAGCGGCCGGAGGACGGCCCGGAGAGCGGCGAACGGCCCCTCGCGGACCAGTCGTTCTGGACGGCCGTCGAGCAGGGCGACATCGAGGCACTGGCCGGCGTGCTGGGCGTCGGCCCGGAGCGGGGAGCGGCCGCCGACGCCCTGGCGCCCGCCCTGCCGGTGCTCGCCGCCTGGCGGCAGCGGCAGCGGACGCGGTCCGTCGTGGACGGCTGGCGCTACGTGGTCGACTGGCAGGCGCTGCCGGAGCCGACCGCGCCGTCCCTGAGCGGGACCTGGCTGATGGCGACTCCCGCCGGACACCCCGGCGACCCCGGACACCCCGGCGACCCCTGGGCCGTCGAGGCCGAACGGACCCTCACCGGGTACGGCGCCCGAGTGCTGCGGATCGAGCTCGACCCGGCCGACGACCGCGCCCGGGTGGCCGGGCGGCTGCGTGAACTCACCATCGGAGAAACGCCCTTGGCAGGTGTGCTGGCGCTGCCGGCAGCGGCCGGGCAGCCGCACCCCGACCACCCCGCGCTGTCGGTCGGCCTGGCCCTCACCCTCACCCTGGTGCAGGCCCTCGGCGACGCGGGCGTCGGGGCCCCGCTCTGGTGCGCGACCCGCGGCGCGGTCTCGGTCGACGGGGACGATCCGCTCGACCGTCCCGACCAGGCCGCCCTCTGGGGTCTCGGCCGGACGGTCGCCCTGGAGCACCCCGACCGCTGGGGCGGTCTGGTCGACCTGCCGGAGGAACCGGACGACCGGGCGCGCGCCCGACTCTGCGGCGCGCTCGCCGGGATCGACGACGAGGACCAGCTGGCCGTGCGGGCCGGCGGCCTGTACGCGCGCCGGCTGGTCCGCGCGGCCGTCGGGTCCGACCCGGCCCCCGGTACGGAGAGCGGCCCCGCCGGCTGGCGGCCGCGCGGCACCGTGCTGCTCACCGGCGCCACCGGGGCGGTGGGCCCCTACCTCGCCCGCTGGCTGGCCCGTAACGGGGCCGAGCACCTGGTGCTCACCAGCCGCTCCGGTGCCACCGGTCCGGAGACGGCCGCGCTCCAGGAGGAACTCGCGGCCACCGGAACGAGGGTGACGATCGTGGCCTGCGACGTCGCGGACCGATCCGCGCTGGCCGCGCTGGTGGCCCGGCTGGCGGCGGACGGTACGCCGGTGCGCGCCGTCGTGCACGCCGCCGCCTTCATCCGCCTGAGTTCGCTGGACGCCACCACACCGGCGGAGTTCGCCGAGGTGCTCGCCGCCAAGGCGGACGGCGCCCGCCACCTCGACCGGATCTTCGACCCGGGGGACCGGGAGAGCCGCGACGCCCGGGAGAGCCGCGACGCCCTGGACGACCTGGACGCCTTCGTGCTGTTCTCGTCCGTCGCCGGAGTGTGGGGCAGCGGAGACCACGGCGCCTACGCGGCGGCCAACGCCTACCTGGACGCCCTCGCGCAGCAGCGCCGGGCCCGGGGCCTGCGGGCGACCTCGGTGGCCTGGGGGCTGTGGAACACGCCGGACCGCTGGGGCGCCGAGGGCCCCGCCAAGGAGGCGGAGAGCCGGCTGTTCCGGCAGGGGCTGCCCCTGATGGACCCCGAACCGGCCGTCGCCGCCCTCCAGCAGATCCTCGACCGCGACGAGACCGTCGTCGCCGTGGTCGACGTGGCCTGGGACCGCTTCGTCCCGGCCTTCGCCTCGGCCCGGCCGCGCCCGCTCCTGGACGCGCTGCCCGAAGCCCGCCGAGGCCGCCGGAGCGAGCGGCACGAGCAGGGGCAGGGGCAGGCGGCGGACGTGCTCGCGCAGTGGCGCGGTCGCCTGGCGGGCCGTCCGGCGGAGGCCGACCGGGAGCTGCTGGAGCTGGTCACCGGGACGGTGGCGGCGGTGCTCGGCCACACCTCGCCCGAGGCGATCGCGACCGGGCGGCCCTTCCGTGACCTCGGCTTCGAGTCGCTGGCCTCGGTCGACCTGCGCAACCGGCTGAACACCGCGACCGGTCTGCGGCTGCCGACCACCGTGGTCTTCGACCACCCGACGGTGCTCGCGCTCGCCGGCCGGCTCCGGACCGAGATCCTGGGGGAGTCGCCCCGGCCGGTCGAGCGGCCGGCGGCGGCCGCCGCCGGCGAGGACGACCCGGTCGCGATCGTGGCGATGAGCTGCCGCCTGCCGGGCGGCGTCCGTACGCCCGAGGACCTGTGGCGGCTGGTGGACGCCGGTACGGACGCGGTCTCCGGCCTGCCCACCGGGCGCGGCTGGGACCTCGCGGGCCTCTACCACCCGGAGTCGGGCCGCGCCGACACCACCTGCACCCGGGAGGGCGGATTCCTGCACGACGCCGCCGAGTTCGACGCCGGGTTCTTCGACATCGGCCCGAGCGAGGCCCTGGCGATGGACCCGCAGCAGCGGCTGCTGCTGGAGGCCTCCTGGGAGGCCGCCGAGCGCGCGGGCATCGACCCGCACACCCTGCGCGGCAGCCGGACCGGTGTCTACATCGGCTCCCGCTACCAGGGGTACGGCGCCCAGGCCGAGGTCACCGACGACCTGAAGGCGCATCTCGGCCTCGGAGACGTGATCAGCATCCTGTCCGGCCGGGTCTCCTACGCCCTCGGCCTGGAGGGCCCCGCGGTCACCGTCGACACGGCGTGCTCGTCCTCGATGGTGGCCCTGCACCTGGCGGCCCAGGCACTGCGCCAGGGTGACTGCTCGCTCGCCCTGGCGGGCGGGGTGACGGTGATGTCCTACCCCTCAGAGCTGGTCGGGCTGAGCCGGTTGGGCGAGCTGTCGGCGGACGGCCGCTGCAAGTCCTTCTCGGCCGACGCGGACGGCATGGGGATGGCCGAGGGGGTCGCCGTCGTGCTGCTGGAGCGCCTGTCGGACGCGCGCCGCCACGGGCACCCCGTGCTGGCGCTGGTCCGCGGTTCGGCCGTCAACCAGGACGGCGCGAGCAACGGACTGACCGCGCCCAACGGGGCGGCCCAGCAGCGGGTGATCCAGCAGGCACTGGCGAACGCCCGGCTGACGCCGGATCAGGTGGACGCGGTGGAGGCGCACGGGACGGGCACGGCGCTGGGCGATCCGATCGAGGCCACCGCGCTGCTGGCCGCCTACGGGGCCGGCCGGTCGCCGGAGCGGCCGCTGTGGCTGGGCACCGTGAAGTCCAACATCGGCCACACCCAGTCGGCCTCCGGGGTGGCCGGAGTGATCAAGACGGTGCTGGCCATGCGGCACGGCGTGCTGCCCAGGACCCTGCACGCCGGGCAGCCGTCGCCGCGGGTGGACTGGTCGGCCGGGGAGGTCAGGCTGCTGACCGAGGCGCGGCCGTGGCCGGAGACCGGTCGGCCGAGGCGGGCCGGGGTGTCCTCGTTCGGTATGAGCGGCACCAACACGCACGTCGTCCTGGAGCACGTCCCCGAGGTCGCGCCGCCCGTCGAGGCCACCGGGCCCGCCGGCCCGGACGGCGGGCCGCTGCCCTGGGTGCTGTCCGGGCGCAGCGCGGCCGCGGTGGCCGCGCAGGCGGAGCGCCTCGCGGACTTCGTGGCGTCCCGGACCGAGCTGTCCGCCCGGGACGTCGCCTTCTCGCTGGCCACCGGCCGGGCGGGCCTGGAGCACCGCGCGGTGGTGCTCGCCGCCGACCGGGAGGGGTTCCTCTCCGGTCTGAAGGCCCTGGCCGAGGGGGTGCCGGCCGACAACGTGATCACGGCCGGGACCGTGATCACAGCCGGCGGGGGAGCGGCCCGGCCGGCCGGGACGGTGGAGGAGCTCGCCCGCGCGTGGGTGGGCGGGCAGGCGGTCGACTGGCACCCCGTCCTCGCGGGCGGGCGGCGGGTGGACCTGCCCACCTACGCCTTCCAGCGGCAGGCCTTCTGGCTGTCGCGCTGACCTGCCGGGCCCGCGGGGGCCGGTCCGGGCGGGAACACCGCCCGGACCGGCCCGCCCCGGGCGGGCTCAGGCGGGGGTGACGCCCCGCTGCTCGGCCCAGCCGGCCAGCTCCTCGCGGCCGATCTTCGCGTTGTGCCGGATGTCGACCGGGAACCCGGGGTGCCGCAGGAAGTCCCGCAGCCCCGCCGTCAGCGGGACGTCCGCGCCGAGCCGGCGCAGCTCGGTCACGAGCTCCGGCCACCGCTCCTCGCCGACGCCGGCCTCGGTCTCCACGCACACCACCGGACGCTGGGCGCCGGGGGCGCCGACGCCGACCAGCGCGCTGCGCCGGACCAGCGGGTGCGCGTTGAAGACCCCCTCGCACCGGACGGTGTGCAGGTCGCCCTCGGCGGTGCGGACCCGCTGGGCCCGGCGCCCGCAGAACCAGAGCCGCCCGGCGTCGTCGAGATAGCCCAGGTCACCGGTGCGGTGCCAGCTCCGCTCGGGCCCCGCCGCAGGCCGCTCGCGGATCTTGTACTGGGCGTTGGCGTCCGCGGTGGCGTGGTAGCGCGGGCTGACCACGTCCCCCGCGACCACGATCTCGCCGATCTCCCCGGGGGCGACCGGGAGGCCGGCCTCCCAGTCCGGCAGCGGGCCGTCGCTGACCCGGACGATCCGCACCTCGGTCCCGTCCACCGGCCGGCCCACACAGGTGCCGTCGCCCAGCGCCCCGCGCGCCGCCGTCTCGCCCAGGATCTCGGCCGACTCGATCGAGGAGATCGGCATCGCCTCGGTGGCGCCGTAGGCGACGTGGATCCCGGTCCGTCCGTCCAGGACCCGGCGCAGCGTGGCCACCAGGTCCGGCGGGACGGGCGCCCCGGCGGACACCACGCTGCGCAGCGCGGGCAGGGGGGTGGGCTCCCGCTCCAGGTGCGCGGCGAGGACCCGGAACAGCGCGGGGGAGCCGAAGACGGTGGATATCCCGAACCGGGTCAGCGCCGCTGTCAGCAGCTTCGGGTCGGCCTGGGCCACCTTGGCCGGAGCGATCGGCGCCAGCACCATGGTGGAGCCGTAGATGAGGTCGAACAGCCCCCAGATCGGCACGGTGACCAGCGAGATGTCGTCGCGGTCGCGCCCGTGCGCGGCGTGCATCTGCCGCGCCGTCGCGGTGGCCATCCGGTGGACGCTCTCGACGCCCTTGGCCGCGCCGGTGCTCCCGGTGGTGAACGCGATCATCATCAGGTCGTCGCCGGTCACCGGCCGGGCCGGCGCCGACCCGGTGCCGCCGAGCAGCCCGTCCAGGGTGTGGCCGCCCCAGAACCAGCGGCGCCCCAGGGTCACCTTGATCCGGACGGTGGCGAAGGTGCGGTGGCCGAGGACCCGGACGGCGTGGGCGACCGAGGGCCCGACGAAGGCCTCCGCGCCCACCGCGCGGTAGCAGTTGAGCATCCGCTTGATGCCCATGCCCGGGTCCACCACCACCGGCACGGCGCCGATCCGCAGCAGGGCGAAGACGAGGATGTACAGATCCGGTCCGGGCTTGGGCATCAGGATGGTCCGCATGCCCGAGGTGATCCCGATCCGGCTGAATCCGGTGGCCAACTCCTCGACCCGGCGCTGCAGTTCGCCGTAGCTGAGTTCGCGGTAGCGGATCCCGCCGTCCGGTTCGAGGCCGTCCGGATGGATGATCGCGATCTTCTCGGGGGAGGTGCGGGCGTGCCGTTCCAGGTAGTCGGCGAGGCCCGCTTCGGGTTCGAACGGGTGCCGGGGGGAGAGGGTCATCCTCGGACCGCCCGTCCGGTGGCGGGCTCGCCCGCGGGTACGGTCTCGACGTCGCCGCGGTGCCTGGCAGTCATCACTGGTGCTCACTCCTCGGGGTCCACACGAAGGCGCGCTCCCCGCAGCGGCGCCCTGACACGTCGCACCGGGCGGCGCCCGGCGCCCGTGGGGCAGCCGGTGCCCATGGGCCTCGGACGACAGGAGTGACGCTACCGGCCACGCGATCACGGCGGTCGGAAACTGCCAAAAAGGGTCGTGGGCAATGCACCTGACGCTGCGGAGCGGATCGGTCGGCGCTACGGCCGGCCCGGTCCGGGGCCGGGGCGGCTCCCATTCTGAGACGAGACGTTCCGTCTTGACAGGAAGATCCGAACGGGTGATAGTGAGGACATCGCACGAGACGAACCGTCTCGTCTCTATCGAGGGAAATGGTGCCGATGCGTACCTCAGCCGGACGTACCGCGCGGGTCTGGTTCATCACGGGTGCCGGCCGGGGGCTCGGTCGGGCCTTCGCCGAGGCGGCCCTGGCCGCGGGCGACCTGGTGGCCGTCGCCGCCCGCCGCACCGGGCCGCTGGAGGAGCTGGCGGCCGCCCACCCCGGGCGGGTGCTGCCCCTGGGGCTGGACGTCACCGACCGGGGCGCGGTGTTCGCGGCCGTCGCCGAGGCGGTCGACCACTTCGGCCGGCTCGACATCGTCGTCAACAACGCCGGCATGCTCTCGATGGGCATGGTGGAGGAGTTCGACGAGGCGGCGGCCCGCGCCCAGCTGGACGTCAACTTCTTCGGCGCGCTCTGGGTCAGCCAGGCGGTGATGCCCACCCTGCGGGCCCAGGGCTCCGGGCACCTCGTGCAGATCTCCAGCATCGCCGCGCTGGGCGGCTTCCCGAGCACCGGGCTGTACAGCGCGAGCAAGTTCGCGCTGGAGGGTCTGAGCGAGGCGCTCGCCGGGGAGGCGGCCGGTTTCGGGGTGAAGGTGAGCATGGTCCAGCCCGGCGGCTACTGGACCGACCTCTACACGGCGATGCACAGCACCGACACCCTGCCGGTCTACGACCCGCTCCGGGCCGAGCTGGCGAAGCAGTTCGCCGAGGGCTCGGTCGACAGCGACCCGAAGCTCGCCGCCGAGGCGCTGCTCGCGCTCGTCGACAGCGAGGAGCCGCCGCTGCGTCTGCTGCTCGGGAGCATGGTCTACGACCTGGCCTTCGACATCGCGCGGGGCCGGATGGAGACCTGGGCGGCCTGGGAGAAGGTCAGTCGCGCGGCCGAGCACGCGGTGCCCGCCCCCGGGACGACCGTCGAGCCGGCGGCGGACGGCGACCGGCCCGGTGGGCGGTGAGCGGCCCGGCGACGGGTGGCCTCCGGCCGGCGGTCCGGCGTCAGGCGTCGGTCGGCAGGACCGGGGTGAGGCGGCGCGGCGGCGCGGTGCGCGGCTGGGCGGGCAGCGGGAGACCGAGGGCGCCGGGGGCGTCGGCGGGCAGCGCGAGCGCGGCGTCGACCTCGGCGGGGAGGTCGCGCAGCCCGAGCAGGCCGGCGCAGAGCCGGGCGGTCGCGCGGTGCCAGTCACCGGAGCGCCGGAGCAGGGTGTGACCGCTGCCGAGCACGGTGTAGCCGCAGACCCGGGCCCCGGCCGCACGGCTGCGGGCGGCGAAGGCGCGGGTGTCGGCCGGGCCGGTGACCTTGTCGCGGTCGCCGTGCAGCATCAGGACGTCCCGGCCGGCCAACTGCTCGCACGGGTCCGCCGCCGGGCACCACGGCGCCAGCGCGACCACGCCGGTGACGTTCGGGTGGCCCGCCGCGCGCAGCGCCGCCCGGCCGCCCATCGAGTGGCCGACCAGCACCGTCGGCACGTGACCCAGTTCCTCGGCCAGGTCGCCGAGCGCGGCGCGGGTGTCCCGGGCGGCGTCCGCGCGGTCGCCGTTCCAGCCGCGGTGGCGGTAGCGGACCGTGCCGATCGCCACCCCGGCGCCCGCCGTCTCCCGGCGCAGCGCCCGGACGAACCCGTACATCCGCAGGCCGGGCAGGTTGAGCGGGCCGGGTCGGTTGCGGCTGTGCTCCTGGCCGCCGTGCAGCACCAGCACCGCGGCCGCGGGGCGCTCGGGCAGCTCCCGCCAGACCAGGGCCCGGTGTCCGGCCGCACTGCCCTCGCGACCGGTCCGGACCGTGCTCGCCGTGTCGTCGCCGCTCACCCTGTACCGTCCCGCCCCGCCGTCCGTCCGTTGGACCGCCACTTTACGCGCAGCCCGACCGGTGGCGGGGCGCGCCCGGGAGAATCGTCCGGCCGGACGGTACGGCCCGCCGTCAGGGCGCGAGCAGGTCCTGCTCGCGCACCAGCCAGCAGATCGCGGTCAGCCGGTGCACCGCGAAGTCGTAGCCCACCGGCTCCCGCCAGCCGATCTCGATCAGCGCGTCCAGGAACCCCTCGGCGTACTCGGCGAGCTCCGCGCGGTCGAGGGCCCGCGGCAGCAGCTCCGGACCCTGCGCGTAGAGCAGCTCGCGCAGCTGGGCGACGTGCTGGTCGACCGCGGCGACGAAGCCGGGCTCGAAGGCGAACTCGGCCAGCCGCGGCGTGAAGGCGGCGACGATCCCGGGCAGCGGGCAGCCGGCCGGCTGGTCGGGGGAGTCCCGGTGGGACCCGTCGGGCGTGGCGAACATCCGTCCAACGGTAGGCGAGCCGGCCCGGCGGGGCGGCCCCGCGGGCTGAGACCTTGGCCACCCCGCCGGTCGCGGCGGCGGCCACCGCGCCGGTCGTTGCACCGGTCACGGCGGCGGCCATCCGCCGGAGGGCCGCGCCACCCGGCCGAAGCCCAAGGATCGCCCGGAAGCACCGGGTGGTCTGTACCAGAATGGACCGCATGGATCTTCGAATCTTCACCGAGCCCCAGCAGGGCGCGAGCTACGACACGCTGCTCCGGGTGGCCCGGACCGCCGAGGAGCTCGGCACCTTCAGCGCCTTCTTCCGCTCCGACCACTACCTCAAGATGGGCGGGGTGGACGGCCTGCCCGGCCCGACCGACGCCTGGATCACGCTGGCCGGCCTGGCCCGCGACACCAGCACCATCCGCCTGGGCACCCTGATGACCGCCGCCACCTTCCGGCTGCCCGGCGTCCTCGCCATCCAGGTCGCCCAGGTCGACGCGATGAGCGGCGGCCGGGTCGAGTTCGGCCTCGGCGCCGGCTGGTACGAGGAGGAGCACGCCGCCTACGGCATCCCCTTCCCGAAGGAGAAGTTCGGGCGGCTGGAGGAGCAGCTGGCCATCATCACCGGCCTCTGGAGCACCGCGGTCGGCGACACCTTCGACTTCGCCGGCGAGTACTACCGGCTGACCGAGTCGCCCGCGCTGCCCAAGCCCGCCCAGCCGAAGATCCCGGTGCTGGTCGGCGGCAAGGGCCCGACCCGGACCCCGGCGCTGGCCGCCCGCTTCGCCGACGAGTTCAACCTGCCGTTCGTCTCGGTCGAGGAGAGCGCCGCCCAGTTCGGCCGGGTCCGGGCCGCCGTCGAGCGGGCCGGCCGCCGGGCCGACGACCTCGTGTACTCCAACGCCCTGGTCGCCTGCGTGGGCCGGGACGACGCCGAGGTGGCGCGCCGGGCCGCCGCGATCGGCCGCGACGTGGCGGAGCTGAAGGCCAACGGCCTGGCCGGGACGCCCGACGAGGTGGTGGCGGCGCTCGGCCGGTACGCCGCCGTCGGTACCGAGCGCGTCTACCTGCAGATCCTCGACCTGGACGACCTCGACCACCTGGAGCTGATCGCCTCCCGGGTCGCCCCGCAGCTGGGCTGACCGCCCCAGCGCCGGGCCCGCGCACCCGTGCCGGGCCGCTCCCGCCCACTCCGCGCCGCCGGGGCGGGCCGCGGGCGGCCCGGCGCCCGCGCGCGGCCCCGCCGGTGCGGGCCCCGCGGGCCGCCTCGGATGCGGCGGTCCGAGGGGCGTCCTGCGAGGGCGTTGTGCGGGAGGCGTCGCGCCGGTGCGAAAGGGCTCGGCCGGACCGGCGCTGACCACTAGTCTTTACTCTCTCTTGAAGGGGGAAGGCTCCTTCGGGAGGCGGAGACCGGGGAGCCGGGGCCGCGGAGTCAGGGGAGTGCCGGTGGTTGAGGTCGGGGTGTCCGGGGCCAAGGTGCCCGTGCCGAGATCGGCGTGCGCCGCGCAGGCCCGCCCGGCCGCGGCGGTGCTGCGCCCGCGCGGCCTGCACGACCTGCGCCGTGGGCACGTCGAGGTGGTCCCCGCCGGGGTGCCGGCGCGGCAGGCGCTGCACTACCGCGCCGAGGACGTGCTGATCGTGTCGGGCCTGCCGGGGAGCGGAAAGAGCACCCTGATGCGCCGCTGCGTCCGCGCCCCGCTGGTCGACTCCCAGCAGGTCCGGGAGGAGTACGCCGCCCGGCTGCCCGGCTGGTTGCCGTACTTCGTCTACCGCCCGCTGGTGCGGGCCGCGCACTACCGGCGGCTGCGCCGCGCCGTGCTGGCCGGCGGCCCGCTGGCGGTGCACGACTGCGGCACGCTGCCCTGGGTGCGGCGCTGGCTGGGCCGGGCGGCCGCCCGGCAGGGCCGGCGGGTGCACCTGATCCTGCTGGACGCCAGCGCGGACGAGGCCCGCGGCGGCCAGCGGGCCCGTGGGCAGCGCGTCTCCGCGTACGCCTTCGCCCGGCACCGGGAGTCGGCCCGGCGGCTGCGCGGGCGGCTGGCGGGCGCCGGGGAGCCGCCGGCCGGGTGTGCGTCGGCGGTGGTACTCGACCGGGCCGGTGCGCGCGCCGTGCGGGAGATCGTCTTCGTGGCGTCGTAGTCTCGGCGAGGCGGTGCGGGGCCGCCGACCCGACCGGTCCGGGCGGCCTTTCGACGGCCACCGGGTGGACGGGGCGTCAACTTTCGGACAACCCGGGGGCATCCCCCCGGTCGGGCGGCACCGGAAATGTTCCACCTGTGACCGGGGTCACTCGATCGGGCTTCCGGGTTCTGTCCGATATGTCGTCAGAACTTTCAGGCCGGAACAGATCTGACGCGTACACGCGGCCCTGCGTAGCCTAGGCTCGGCGGCCCCCTCCGCCGCCCCCCACAACTCCCCCTCAGGAGCGCAGATGCGTCGTTCTGCCCGCGTGCCCTCGCGTGCCCCCCGCAGATTCCTCAGCGCCGCAGCCCTCGTCGCAGCCCTCGGGCTCACCCAGTTCGCCGCCCCCTCGGCGTTCTCCACCACCGCGGCGCGGACGTCCGACCGGATCGCCGCCGCGTGCGTCGGCGGGGACAGCCAGGACGCCGGGGCGCGCAAGCCCGCCGGCAGCCCGGGCGGTCAGGAGCCCAACGCCGTCACCGAGGCCCAGGCCCAGGCCATGGACGCCGACCTCAACGCCCGCGTCGCCCAGCTGGCCCACTCCTCCCAGGGCAGCACGCTGCTCGCCCCCGGCGCGGCGGCCGCCGCCACGACCGTCCCGGTGTACGTGCACGTGGTCCACGCCGGAACGACGGGCAAGCTCAGCGCGACGGACATCAGCAGGCAGATCTCCGTCCTCAACGCCGCCTACGGCGGCGAGGGCGCGGGCAACACCCCCAGCCAGTTCCAGTTCCAGCTGGTCGGTACCGACTACACCGACAACGCGACCTGGTACAACGGCATCACCCCGGGCTCCTCGGCCGAGCGGTCGATGAAGACCTCGCTGCGCAAGGGCGGCGCCAACGCCCTCAACCTCTACACCGCCAAGCTCGGCCAGTCGCTGCTCGGCTGGGCGACGTTCCCCAGCTCCTACCGGTCGAACCCGAGCGACGACGGCGTGGTCATCCTCGACAGCTCGTTCCCCGGTGGCGCGGCCGCCAACTACAACGAGGGCGACACCGCCACCCACGAGGTCGGGCACTGGCTCGGGCTGTACCACACCTTCCAGGGCGGCTGCGGGGGCCAGGGCGACTACGTCGCGGACACCCCGGCCGAGAAGAGCGCGGCGTACCAGTGCCCGACGGGCCGCGACACCTGCACGGCCACCGGAGTCGACCCGATCCACAACTTCATGGACTACACCTACGACTCCTGCATGACCCAGTTCACCGCCGGTCAGGTCGCCAGGATGTCCAACTCCTGGGCCGCCTACCGGGCCTGACGGCCCCGGCCGTCCTCGAACGCTGGCGGGTGCGTGGGTGATGGGGCCCGCGCACCCGCCAGTACCAAGCCCGGGCCCGGGGAGCGTGCGCGCCGGCCGGGACTTCTTCGGCGGCGGGCCGCGATCGCACAGGGTTCGAAAGCGTTCGGCGCCCCCGGCGTGGCAATTGGCGACCGTATGTCCCGATCGATCTATGTTTGGGGGGTCAGCGGCAGGTGAAGCCGAGGTAGTCGAGCAAGGAGCAGCGGCATGGCCAACAGCGCGAACCCCCGGATCGTCGTCGGCGTGGACGGCTCGCCCGCCTCGGAGCGGGCGCTGCGTTGGGCGGTCGACTACGCCAGGCTGGCCGGCGGCAGCGTCCAGGCCATCGCCGCCTGGGAGTACCCGGCCTTCTACGGCTGGGCCGGGCTCGCCGTGCCCCCGGCCGAGGGCTTCAACCCCGAGGAACTGGCGGGGCGGACGCTGTCCGAGACGGTCACCAAGGTCGTCGGGGCGGACCCCGGCGTCCGGATCACCGAGGCCGTGATGCCCGGCAACGCCGCGCAGGCCCTGCTGGAGGCGGCCGGCGGCGCCGCCCTGGTGGTGGTCGGCAGCCGGGGCCTCGGCGGATTCACCGGCGCGTTGCTCGGCTCCGTCAGCCGTCACCTCACCGAGCACGCCCCCTGCCCGGTGGTCGTGGTGCGCGAGCAGCAGGAGCCGCCCGCCGCCTGACCGGCCGCGGCGAACCGCGCGCCCCGGCCGCGCTCGGTCGGAACACCTGATCCGGAGGGAGTGGACATGTCGCAGCGTCAGTCCGGCACCGTGAAGTGGTTCAACGACGAGAAGGGGTTCGGCTTCATCACCCCCGACAGCGGCCCCGACCTCTTCGTCCACTTCAGGGCGATCCGGCAGGAGGGCTTCAAGAGCCTCCACGAAGGCCAGCGGGTGACCTTCGTGGAGGTGCCGGGCCCGAAGGGCCCGCAGGCGGACGAGGTCGTCGTGGAGGCCTGAACGCCCGCCCGGGCCGCCCGCGGGGCCGCCGGGCGGGGGAGGATGGAGCCATGCCAGAAGGTGACTCCGTCCACCGCGTGGCGGCCCGGTTGCACCAGGAGCTCGCCGACCGGGTGCTGACCACCGCCGACCTGCGGGTCCCCGCGCACGCCACCGCCGATCTCACCGGGCGGCGGGTCCTGGAGGTCGCCGCGCGCGGCAAGCACCTGCTCACCCGGCTCGACGGCGGCCTCACCCTGCACACCCATCTGCGGATGGACGGCCGCTGGGAGGTCTACCGCCCCGGCGAACGGTGGGCCGGCGGGCCCGCCTGGCAGATCCGGGCCGTCCTCGGCACCGAGCACGGCACGGCGGTCGGCTACCGGCTGCCGGTCGTCGAGCTGTTGCGCACCGCCGACGAACCGCGCGTCGTCGGCCACCTCGGACCCGACCTGCTCGGCCCCGACTGGGACCCGGCCGAGGCGCTGCGCCGGCTCCTCGCCGAGCCCGGCCGGCCGCTCGCCGAGGCGCTCCTGGACCAGCGCAACCTGGCCGGCATCGGCAATGTCTACGCCAACGAGCTCTGCTTCCTCGCCGGTGTCACCCCGTGGACGAGGGTGGACGGCCTGCCGCGCCCGGAACGGCTGGTGCAGCGGGCCCGGCAGCTCCTGGAGGCCAACCGGCTGCGGCCCGGTCACATCACGACCGGTGACACCCGGCCCGGCCGCCGGCACTGGGTGTACGGCCGGGCCGGGCGGCCGTGCCCGCGCTGCGGGACGCTCGTCCGGACGGCGACGCAGGGCAGTGCGCCGCGGGAGCGGGTGGCGTTCTGGTGCCCGCACTGCCAGCGCGGGCCCGCGCCCGGGGGGTCCACCGCTACGGGCGCTCGACCAGGGCCGGGTGGCGGGGGTCGTCGACCCGGACGGTGAGGTCGGCCGCCTCGGCGGGGACGGTCTCGGCCGCGTAGCGGGCGAAGGCGGGCAGGGTCCACCGCTCCTCGGGCGGGGTGCGGCGGGCCAGCGCGGCCGGGGTGAGGGCGAGGTGGACGGTCAGCTCCAGCGGCAGCCACCGGCCGAGCAGCAGGGCGCCGTCGAGCAGCAGCACACCGCCGGCCGGCAGCGTGGTGTACGGCGCGCGGGTCGCGCGGTCGGTGGCCGGGTCACGCAGGGACGGCAGGACGCGGCGGGTGCCGCCGGGCTCCAGCGGGTCCAGCACCTCGCGCAGCAGGGCGCCGTCGTCCAGCCAGAGGTCGTGGTAGGCGTCCGGGTCCTGCTTGCCGTACTCCAGCCGGACCGAGGCCGGCCGGAGGAAGGCCGAGGCCGACACCCGCAGGGTCGGCAGGCCGCGCACCCGCAGCGGTTCCACCAGGGCGTCCGCGAGCACGTCGGGCCGGGCGGCCGGAGCGCCGTCGACGGCCACCCGCAGCGGGCGCTCACCGGCCCCGGGCAGGGCGGCGACGCGGTCGGTGAGCAGCTCGGCGAGCCGCTCGGGCGAGATCGGGTGTACCAGCACGCCGCCATCCTGCCCCGGCCCGCAGGACGGCGCGGGGCCGGGGTGCCGACCGGAGCGGGCGCGCGGACCAGCGGGTGCTCAGATCAGCGGGAGCGCGTGCAGGACGTCGTCGTGGCCGGCGAAGAGGTGGCCGACGTCGTTGGAGAGCGACCAGACGTCGACACCGGGGCCGGAGTCGCGGAAGGTCCAGCGCTCCTCGCCGGTGGCGGCGTCCAGGGCGCGGACGCCCGCGGCGGCCGGGCCGGGCACGTAGAGGGCCGGTCCGGCGAGCAGCGGGCGGCTGCGGCGGTCCAGCCGGAACGGCAGCCGGTGCTCCCAGAGCTGGGCGCCGGTGGCCGCGGTGTGGGCGCTGACCAGTCCGTTGTCCCGGAACAGGTAGACCAGGGCGCCGCCGGCGACCGGCGGCAGCAGTCGCCACTGGTCGGCCGGTCCCGGGGCGACCGACCAGTGCGGGGTGCCGTCGGCCAGTCGGAGCGCCCGCAACCCGGCCGGGCCCTCGGGGGCGTAGACGTGCTCGGCGTCGGCGACGGCCCAGCTCAGGCCCGACTCCGCGGGGACCGCCCAGAGCCGCGTCCCGCTGGCGGCGTCCAGCAGGGCCAGCCGCGAGCCGCCGGCCGAGCTGTCGAGGACCGGGACCCGGCCGCCGGCCGGACCGGCCGGGACGAGCGGCCGTTCACCGAGCGGGGACGGGCGGTGCCAGAGCACCCGACGGTCCGGGACGCGCACGGCGAACAGCTCGCCGCCGCCGGTGTACGGGCGGGGCGTGACCTCGCCGTACACGATGTCGTCCGCGCAGCCGAACAGGGTGGCGGCGCCGTTGCCGGCCTCCCCCGGCAGCGGCAGGCTCCACTCCGAGGCCGGATCGGTGAGGTGATGGCTGTCGAGGTGGCCGTTGGACGTGGTGAAGACCCGGTCGGTGCCGACGACCACCCGGCCGTTCGGCTGGTCCACGTCGTTCGGCCAGTCGGCCTTCGCCGCGGCGAAGGTCAGCATCCGCAGCGGCGTGCCGGCCGCCGGGTCGAGCACCTGGAGCCCCTCGCGGGAGAGGAGCACCGGGACGGCGGGGCGCCCGCTCAGCCGCTCGGGCGCGGCGGACTCCCGGCCCCGGTAGGTCCAGAGCGGCTCCGGCCCGGCGGCCCGGGTGGGCAGTGGCCGGGGCGGGGCCGGGTCCGGGCCGCCGGCCGAGCGGGCGAACGCCCAGACGGCGGCACCCGCCGCCAGCGCCCCGGCGCCGGCCAGCAACCGCCGCCGCGTCGGCCGCGGACCGCCGTCCTCGTCGCCGCCTCCGCTCAGCACCTCGGCCGGTGCGGCCGGGCGGTCGTCCGCGTCGGTGTCCCACTGCCAGGCGGCGTCGGCCCGGTCGGACGCCGACGGGCGGGCAGGATCGGACGGTGCCGGCTGCATGGGTGTACTCGCTTCCCCCGGGGGCAGCCGTTGTGCTGCGCTGTCCGACGGAGGATATCGAAGCCCGTCCGGACGGTTCGCGGGCGGCCGGTACGGGCCGACCTGCCCCGACCCCGCCCGCCGGGACGGTCCGGAGCGGTGGCCGGGCCCGGACCGGGCTCGCCTTGACAGTCCCTTGACCCGGGCGTAGCAAGGGAGAATGCGTCAGGGTGTGTCGGCGGACGGGTCCGGTCCGCACGCGACCGGCGGTCCTCGGGCGACGCGGCCCGAAGCGCGCCGTCCCCGGGAGCGCGATGCCGTGGCCGGGGCGACGCACGAGCGGGACGCGCTGCTCGCGACCGCGGTCCGCAGGGTGCTGGCGGAGACCGACGCGTACGGCGGGATGGTCTACCTGCGCGCCCGGGACCGCCGCTCGCTGGTGCTCTGCACCCTGGCGGGCGTGCCGCTGTCGATCATCGCCCCGTTCCGGCGGGTCGCGGCGGCCGGGCCGATGCCGGTCGCGGTCAGCTTCCGGACGGGCCGCACGATCGCGCTGGCCGACACCGAGGACACCATGCGGCGCTTCCCGCAGCTGGCCGTCGGCATGCCCTACGACTTCGCCTCCGCCTGCGTGCCCGTCAAGACGGCCGAGGAGACGTACGGGGTGATCAGCGTGCTCTGGGCCGCCTCGGACGAGGGGGTACCGGGCGGCGCGCAGCGGCACCTGCGGGTGGTGGCCGACGGGCTCGCGGCCGCGCTGGCGGCCCTGGACGGGCACCGGCGCCTGATCGAGCCCAACGGCGACACCGCCGTGGTCGAGCTGGCGCCACCCGCACCGCCGACCACCCGGGTCGGCCTGTTCGACTGGAACCTGGCCACCGGGGCGATCTCCGCCGACGACCAGTTCTGCGAGATCTTCGGGCTGTCGCCCACCGAGTTCGACGGCCGGGCGGCCACCCTGACCACCCGGATCGCCCCCGGCGACCTGCCCGAGTTCCGCGCCGCCGCCCGCGCCGCGCTGGACCACGGCCGGGTCCTGGCGGCCCGGGTCCGGGTGCTCGACCACGACGGGCACCCCTATCCGGTCGAGCTCTGGGGCCGCGTCCCCGAGGCCGGCGGACCGGACGGCCGCTCCCACCTGGTCGGCGCCGTGCTCGACACCCGGACCGGCACCGCCGCCGCGGCCGCCGTGGAGCGGCTGCGCGACGGCGTCTTCTCACTCGACCCGGACGGCCGTATCACCTACGCCAACCGCAGCGTCGAGCTGCTGCTGCACGCCCGCCGCGAGGACCTGGTCGGCCACCACCCGTGGGAGGTGCTGCCCTGGCTCTCCGATCCGGCGTACGAGAACCGCTACCGCGCCGCGATGCTCTCCCAGCAGCCCACCGCCTTCCTCGCCGCCCGGCCGCCGGACGGCTGGCTGGCCTTCTCGCTCTACCCGGACACCCACGGCGTGACCGGCCGGGTCGTCGCCGCCGAGCCGCCCGCCGGCGCGGTCGAGCCTCCCGCCGAGCCCCCGCCCGGCGCCCGGACCGGCGTCGGGGCGATGTACCACCTGCTCCAGCTGGCCAGCGCGCTGAGCGAGGCCGTCACCGTCCGGGAGGTCTGCCGTGCCGTCGCCGAGCAGATCCTGCCGGCCTTCGGCGGCCAGGAGCTCGCCATCTACACCATCCGCGACAAGCGCCTGCACCTCGTCTCCCAGACCGGCTACCCGGACGGCTTCCTGGACCGTTTCGAGGGCACCCCGACCGGCGCCCGGGTGCCCGGCGCCGAGGCGCTCAGCTCCGGCACGCCGATCTTCTTCGAGTCCGTCCACGAGCTCGCCGCCGCCTACCCCGGCATCGCCCTGGACGAGATGCGCGCCTGGGCCTTCCTGCCGCTGATCGCCTCCGGCCACCCGGTCGGCAGCTGCATCATCGGCTTCGACGAGTCCCGCGCGTTCACCCTGGAGGAGCGCGGGCTGCTGACCGCCCTCGCCGGCTTCATCGCCCAGGCGCTGGAGCGGGCCCGGCTCTACGACGCCGAGTTCGCCCTCGCCCGCGGCCTCCAGCAGGCCCTGCTGCCGCACCGGCTGCCGCACCTGGAGAACGTCCGGATCACCGCGCGGTACCTGCCCGGCACCCAGGGGATGGAGATCGGCGGGGACTGGTACGACGCCATCGTCACCGGTCACGACCTCAACCTGGTCATCGGTGACGTCGAGGGCCACAGCGTCGGCGCCGCCGCCACCATGGGCCAGCTGCGCAGCGCGGTGCGGGCCTTCGCGGCCAGCGGCCACCCGCCGGACGAGGTGCTGACGCGAACCAACCAGCTGCTGCTCGACCTCGACCCCGGGCTGCTCGCCAGCTGCTGCCTGATCCGGCTCACCCCCGCCGACGGCACCGCCCGGATCGCCCGGGCCGGCCACCTCCCGCCCGTGCTGCGCCACCCCGACGGGAGCACCGAGGCGCTGTACGTGGCGGGCGGGCCGCTGCTCGGCGTCGACCACCGGGCCGAGTACCCGGTCACGGAGTTCCGGCTGGCCCCGGGCTCGCTGCTCGCGCTCTACACGGACGGGCTGGTCGAGGATCCGGCGGTGGAGATCGACCACGGCGTGGACCGGCTGCGCGCCGCCCTCACCGGCGCGGCGGGGGAGGCCGGCGCGGAGGAGGACGGACTGGAGCGGCTGGCGGAGCGGCTGCTGCACGAGGTCGGCTCCACCCACCGGGTGGACGACGTGGCGCTGATGCTCACCGCCTACGGGTGAGGCCGCCCCCCGGGGGGCCGGCCGGGGCGACCGCCGGACCCCGGTGGCACCGCGCGACTTTCGTCGGTGCGGACAACGACGAACGGCGGCGGCGCCCGGCCGGCCGGTTGGCTAGCCTCGCGGGGTGGACGCGATAGCGAAGGCCTGGTCGAGGGCGGTACGAACGGCACTGCCCGGGCCCTGGGGGCCCGGCACGGTGGTGCGGGAGGCGGTCGGCGCGCTGGTGCTCGGCACGCTCGCGGCGCTGATCGAGGTGGTCTCCCGCTCGTCCCTGTGGCCGGTCACCGCACTCGGGACGGCCGTGCTCTTCCTGCTCCGGCGCGGTCTGCCCTCGACCGTGCTGCTGCTCACCGCCACCGTCGCCGGCTGGGCCGCCGGGCCGCTGCCGCTGCTGGCCTGCGCGGGCTGGTCGGCCGGCGCCCGGGTGAAGCGGGTGAGCGTGCTGGCCGGCTCCTTCGCCGGCGCCTTCCTGCTGACGACGGCCACCAGCACGGTGAAGGACTTCGAGGAGGCGCCGCTGAAGCTGCTGCTCGGGCTCTCCCTCGGCGGATTCCTGCTGGTCGCGGTGTTGCCCGCGCTCTGGGGCCGGTACCGGGCCCAGCGCCGGGCGCTCCTGGACGCGCTGCGGGAGCGCAACGAGCAGCTGCTGCGCGAGCACACCATGGTGGCGCACCAGGCCCGGCTGCGGGAGCGGCACCGGATAGCCCAGGACATGCACGACAGCCTGGGCCACCAGCTCGCCCTGATCTCCGTGCACTCCGGCGCGCTGGAGGTCGACCGCACCCTGTCCGACCGGCAGCGGGAGGCGGTCGGCGTGCTGCGGCTGGCCGCGGTCACCGCGATGCGCGAGCTGCGCGAGGTGGTCGGCGTGCTGCACGACGAGTCGACCGCGCCCGGGCCCGCGCCGGTCGGTGCCGCGGCCGGCGGCGGCGCGCGGACCGGTGGTCTGGAGGGCATCGAGAAGCTGGTCGAGTCCTCCCGGGCGGCCGGGACGACCGTCTCCTTCGGGGAGGACGGCGAGCGCCGGCCGCCGGCCGCCAACGTCGGCCACGCCGCCTACCGGATCGTCCAGGAGGCGCTCACCAACGCGCACAAGCACGCCCCCGGCGCGCCCATCTCGGTCGCGCTGCGCTACGAGCCGGACGCGCTGGTGGTGGAGGTGGCCAACCCGCGCGCGCCGGAGCCGGCCGGGGTACCGGCGGGCGGCCGGTCGGCACCGGTCAGCGGTGGGCAGGGGCTGACCGGGCTGCGCGAGCGGGCCCGGCTGGTCGGTGGGATGGTGCACGCCGGGCCGACCGCGGAGGCGGGGTTCCGGCTCGCCGCGGTGCTCCCGTACGAGGGGGCCGGCGGGGCGCCGGCCGCCCCGGGAACCGCCGGGGCGGACGAGGCCTGGGTACTGGCCGCGCTGCCGGCGGCCGACGACGGGTCCGACCGCCGTCGGCGGCGCAGCCCGGCGATCGGCTGCGCGGTCGGCGGGGCGGTCGTCCTGCTCACCGTGCTGGGGCTGCTGGTGTGGGGGGTGGTGGCCTTCATCGGCGCCGCCAACGAGGCGACCGTGGAGCGCTCGCTGTACGACTCGATCCAGGAGGGCACGCCCGAGGCCGAGGTGCTGAGCCGGCTGCCGGCCGGCAACGGCTTCTTCACCAAGGACTACGAGGGCAGCGGCCCGACCCCGCCGGAGGGCTCGGCCTGCCGCTACTTCCTCTCCGGGGACACCAGCGGCACGAGCCGCGAGGACGCCGTCGCCCGGTTCTGTTTCAAGGACGGCGTGCTGGTGGAGAAGCAGCACTACCTGGGGCGGTTCTGAGCCCGCGCCCGCGCGGGTGACAGGGCCGGCCCGGGAGGTGTGAGGATGGTGGCGAGCAGCGCCACCCGCACCACATCGAGGGGATGACCAGCAGTGATCCGAGTCCTCGTCGCCGACGACGAGCCGCTCATCCGGGCCGGGATCAGGATGATCCTGTCCTCCGCCGACGACATCGACGTGGTCGCCGAGGCCGCCGACGGCCGGCAGGCCCTGGACCTCGCGCTGGCCCACCGGGCCGACGTCGTCCTGCTGGACATCCAGATGCCGGTGATGGACGGGCTGACCGCGCTCGGCGAGCTGCGCCGGGTGGTGCCCGGCGCGCGGGCGCTGATCCTCACCACCTTCGGGGAGCGCGACAACGTCCTGCGCGCCGTGACCGAGGGCGGTGCCGGGTTCCTGCTCAAGGACACCGCGCCCGCCGAGCTGATCCAGGCCGTCCGGGCGGCCGCCACCGGCAACGCCTTCCTCTCGCCCGCCGCCACCCGGCACATCGTGGACTCGCTGGCCGGTGCCCGCGGCGGCCCGGGTGCGGCCCGGGGGGCCTCGGCCCGGCAGCGGCTGGAGGTGCTCACCCCGCGCGAGCTGGAGGTGCTGGCGTTGCTGGGCGAGGGCCTCTCCAACGCGGACGCGGGCACCCGGATCCACATGAGCGAAGCGACGGTGAAGGCGTACGTCAGCCGGATCCTGGCCAAGCTGGGGTGCGAGAACCGGGTGCAGGCGGCGTTGCTGGCCCGGGACGCGGGTTTGGGCGGCCCGATCTGACCCGGGCCGGCCAGGTCGGCGAGCGCTCCTCGGGCGCTGCCCAGTGCTCAGCGGGTGGCGATCCGCAGGGCGATGCGGGTGCTGGAGTGCGCGACGCCCGCCTCGTGCTTCAGCCGGCGCAGCAGGTGGTCCAGCCCGGCGGCGTCGGCCACCCGGGCGCGCAGCAGGTAGTCGTACTCGCCGGTGACATGGGCGGTCTCGGTGACGCCGGGCAGCCGTAGCGCCGTGGTCTCGAAAGTGTCGCTGTCCGTCTCCGGCCGCAGCCGGACGTCGACGAAGACGGTCAGGCCCGGCCGGGTGTTGTCGGCGGCCGGGTCGACCAAGGTGGTGAAGCCACGGATCACGCCGGTCCGGACCAGTCGGCGGACCCGGTCGGCCGTGGCGTTGGCGCTCAGGCCGACCCGGGCGCCGAGGTCGCGGTAGGAGATCCGCGCGTCCGCGCGCAGCTCGCCGAGGATTTCGCTGTCGAGGGCATCCATACCGCGATTGTCGCGGGCCCGGCCGGGTTCCGGCCGTCGTTGTCGCGGCGGCTGCGTCACGGTGGCCCCCATGACGGATGTGACGGGTACGGCGGGTACGGCGGCGGCGCTGGCGGGAGTCGGGGCGGGGTTGGGCGTGGCGGTGCCGCTGGGGGCGGTCGGGGTGCTGCTGCTGGAGGAGGGGCGGCGCGGGCGCGCGGCCGCGGTGAGTGCGGCGTGCGCGGTGGCCTTCGTGGACGCGGCGTACGCGGCGCTCGCCACGGCGCTCGGCTCCCGGTTGGCCTCGACGGCGGCCGGCTGGGAGGCCTGGGCCCGGGCGGGCTCGGCGGTGGTGCTCACGGCGGTGGCGGTTCACGGGCTGCTCGGGCTGCGCCGCCCGGCGGCGGCCGTCGGGGCGTCGGGCGGGCCGGGCGGTGCGGGGGCGTCGGGCGGGCCGGGCGGCGCGGGGGCGTTCGGCGGGCCGGGCCGGGCCTTTCTGCGGTTCACCGCACTGACGGCGGTCAACCCGACGACGGCGCTCTACTTCGCCGCCCTGGTCACGGGCGGTGGCGGCCCGCGGGGTGGTGCGGGTGGTGCGGCCTTCGTCGCGGGCGTCCTGGCGGCCTCGCTGCTCTGGCAGCAGGTGGTGGCGGCGGTGGGCGTCTCGGTGGGTGCGCGGCTCTCACCGCGAGCGCGGAGGCTCAGCTTCTGTGTCGGATACGGACTGGTCGTGTGCTACGCGGTGCGCACGGCGTGGCCACGCTGAGTAGTCGGTGTGGGCGATGCCACGATACCGCCGCGCGGAACCGGGAACTCCGGTGCCGGCGGTGACGGTCCGTCGATTCACGGTCGCGCTGCGTCGACGGTGTGGGCGGCTTCACAGATGGACAGATGTGAGCGGGAGCACGGAAATTGACCATTCGATCTTGAAAATACCGTCAAATGCGGTCATTTCGGGTGCGTGTTCATGATCGATACCGCCGGTAACAGTCAACTGACCTGCGGCGCCCAAGAATTGCTTGAAGCCGCCCCGGAGGGCCCGTAGCTTCATTGGCGGTGCAACGAGCACCACCCGGGTTCACCCCCGACGCACAGCCCGCCGACTGACCCCCGGCGCGAGGGCCGTGCCCGTTGACGCGACCGGCTCGAACAGGCCGTCGGCGAGCGAGGGTGGCCGGGGCGGCACGCACGTCCGACACGTGCCCCGCCGCCCGTCGAGTGAGGTGAGCGCGACGGCCCTGCCAAGGGCCTGGTTCCGTCTGCCCGCCCGGGGCTTGTCGAGAGGACTTTCATGACGATCCGTAACGAGACCGCCGCTGCCACCACCCACACCACCACCGCCGGGAAGCGCCGCAGCCGTGCCCGTCTGGTGCTGGTCGGCGGGGCCGTCGCGGCCCTCCCGGTGGCCGGCCTCGTCACGGCCACCTCGGCCTCCGCCGCGTCCACCTCGACCTGGGACGCCGTCGCCCAGTGCGAGAGCGGTGGCAACTGGAGCATCAGCACCGGCAACGGCTTCTCCGGCGGACTGCAGTTCACCCCGTCCACCTGGGCCGCGTACGGCGGCACCGCCTTCGCGTCGCAGGCCAACCAGGCCACCAAGGCCCAGCAGATCTCCGTCGCGGAGAAGGTGCTCGCCTCGCAGGGCCCCGGCGCCTGGCCGGTCTGCTCGGCCAAGGCCGGTCTGGCCAAGGGGGGCGCCCCGGCGGCCGTCGACACCTCGGCCCCGGCCGCCGGCGCGGCCAAGCCGGCCGCCCCCAAGGCCGCCGCCCCCAAGGCGCAGCAGCCTGCCAAGCCCGCGCAGGCCCCGCAGGCCAAGCAGGCCCCGAGCAAGCCCGCGCAGGGCGACCAGGCCCAGAAGACGCAGTCCTGGAAGTCCCAGGACGTCGCCAAGCCGGCCAAGCCGGCCGCCACCGACCGGAACACCTCCGGTGGCAGCTACACAGTCAAGAGCGGCGACACCCTGAGCGACATCGCGGCCAAGTTCGGCCTCGACACCGCGAACCTGCACGCCAAGAACGTCAAGGCGATCGGCGGCGACCCGGACCTCATCTTCCCGGGTCAAACCCTCAGCGTCTGACGCCCGCCCGCACCCGCGCCGAGCGGCCACCCCGTCCTGGGGGTGGCCGCTCGGCGCGTCGGCCCCGATGATTGTTGAAGATTGAACGCGACGTCCGAATACCGCCGGACTCACGGACGGCGTGGGCCGAGGATCGAGTCATGTCCGAGAACGAGTCAAGGAGTTCTGACGATATGACGATGAACCAGAACAGTGCGCCGACCGGCCGGGTGGCCCTGGTGACCGGCGGCAGCCGGGGGATCGGGGAGGCGGTGGCCCTGCGGCTGGCCGAGGACGGCGCCGATGTCGTGGTCACCTACCGGAGCGACGCGGAGCGGGCCGAGGCCGTCGCGGCCAAGATCACCGGGATGGGCCGGCGCGGCTGGGCGCTCCGGGCGGACAGCGCCGACCCGCAGGCCGTCCGGTCCGCGGTCGAGGCCGTGGTGGAGCGCCTCGGACGGCTGGACATCCTGGTCAACAACGCCGGTGTCGGCGCGATCGGCCCGATCGGCGAGCTCGCGCTCGACGACGTGGACCGGGTGCTGGAGGTGAACGTCCGGGCGCCGTTCCTCTACGCCCAGGCGGCCTCCGCCCATCTGGCCGAAGGCGGCCGGATCGTCACCATCGGCAGCTGCCTCGCACAGCGGGTCGCCTTCCCCGGCGCCACGCTGTACGGGGCCAGCAAGGCCGCGATGACCGGTCTCACCAAGGCGCTGGCCCGCGAGCTGGGCCCGCGTGGGATCACCGCCAACGTCATCCACCCCGGCCCGATCGACACCGAGATGAACCCGGCCGACGGCCCGTCGGCGGAGTTCCAGCGGGGTCTGACGGCGCTCGGCGCGTACGGCAGTGGCGCGGACATCGCGGCCACGGTCGCGCACCTGGTCGGCGAGGGCGGCCGGTACATCAGCGGGGCCGAGATCGCCGTGGACGGCGGCCTCGCGGCCTGACCCGGCCGCCGGCCGGTGACCAGTGACCGGTGACGAAAGGCCGGGCGAAGGGTCGACAGCGGGTCGACGACCGGCCCGGCGCGGTGTTGCGCCGGGCCGGTTGTCGGTCCTCCCGTTTACGATCGGCCGGTCCGGTCGCCCGACCCCGAAGCGAAGAGGTGTGCCATGACCGCAGCGGAAGACCCGATCGACCTGCTCGCCCGTGCCCTGGCACAGACCGCCGGCCTGATCGACGGCATCGGCGCCGAACAGGCCACCCACCCGACCACCTGCCGCTCCTGGGACGTCGCGCAGCTGGTCAGCCATCTCCTCTTCGACCTGCGGCAGTTCACCGTCCGGGCCGAGGGCGGTACCCCGGACTGGAAGCAGCCCTTCACCCGGCTGGAGGGCGACTGGCTGCACGCCTTCGAGGCCGGTGCCGAAGGGCTGGTGGCCGCCTGGCGCGAGGCCGGCGACCTCGGCGGCGTCATCGAGGTGCCCGGCGTCGGTGAGCTGCCCGCCCGCTTCCCGGTGGACCAGCAGACCGCCGAGTTCGCCGTCCACGGCTGGGACGTGGCCCGCTCCACCGGCCAGTCCACGGACGGCCTGGACCAGGACGTCGCGCGGGCCTCGCTCGCCTGGGGGCGCGGCGCGCTGCGCCCCGAGTACCGGGGCAGTGAGGAGGAGCGGCACGCCTTCGGTCCCGAGGTGGCCGTGTCCGAGGACGCGCCCGTCTACGACCGGCTGGCCGCCTTCTTCGGGCGCGATCCGCAGGTGAGCTGAGGTGAGCGGCCGGCCTGCGCGCGGGCCGCGGCGGTCGGACGCGGGTCGGCGAGGCGCTACCGGCCCCGGCTCCAGCGGAACTCGATCTCGGGGTAGCGGGTGGCGGGGCCGTTCAGCAGGGCCGAGGGGCGCCCGCGCAGGAAGCGGTCGAAGTGGGCGCGGGTGTACGCGCGGGTCAGCTCCGTCGCGCGCCCCGGCGCGACGGTGCCGATGAGTTCGGCGTAGACCTCGGCCGGGAGATGGGCCGCCAGCTCGCCGGGGCCGGCGGCGTGCGGCAGGTCGGTGAAGGCGAGGTGGCCGGCGCCGCCGAGGCGCAGTTGCCGGCCCCAACCGCGCTGGTGCGCGCGCCAGCGGCTCCAGGTGTCGTGATCGGCGAGCGAGGTGAGCAGCAGGAACGGGCGGTCCAGACCGAGTTCGGCCACGGGGGAGCCGAACAGGCCGCCGTCCAGGTCGAGGCCGGCGAGGAACCGGTCGTCCCGGCGGAGAGCCTCGGCGGCGGCCGCGCCACCCATCGAGTGGCCGAGCACGCCGATCCGGCGGGCATCGGCGCCCGGCAGCCCGGGGCGGCGGGCGGTGGCGCCCGCGGTCAGCTCCGTCGCGACGAACCGCAGGTCGTCCACCCGGGCGGCGATCTCCTCGCGCTCGGCCGCGTCCCAGTCCTCCGGGGCGTCCGACAGTGCGCTGCGGACCAGCCGGCCGTCGGGGAACTCGACGGCGGCCGCGTCATAGGTGTGGTCGATCGCGGCCACCAGATAGCCGTGGGCGGCCAACTCCTCGGCCAACGCCGTGCAGTTGCTCCGCCCGCCCTTGCGGCCGTGGCCGAGCAGCAGCAGCGGCAGCGCGCCGGGGGTGGCGGGGGCGCCGGTGCGGGCGGTGGGCCGCAGGGCGCCGATGGTGCCCGGGTTCAGCGGCAGCGCGGTCTCGATGACGGCGGCCACCCGGGCGGTGGTGTAGGGCGCGCGGGGCCGGCCGGCGATACCGAGGGCCGGGTACCAGAGCTGGACCATGAGCTCGCGCGGCCCGGGGGCGGGGGCGAACGGGTCCTGCCGGGCGTGGTCGACCAGGTGCAGGGCGACCGTGCCGACCGGGCGGCGGGCGGTCGGCGCCGGGAGGTCGATCGGTCGCGGTCGGGCGGGCACCGCGGCGGGCACGGGCGCGGCGGCCCGGGCGGTGGTGGCCGGGAGGGTGAGCGCGGCCGCGCCCAGCCCCGCGACGGTCAGCAGTGAGCGGCGCCCGATCATCGTCATCCACCCCTGGGATCAGTCGTTCTGACGGATCTTCACCCTAAGTGGACTGGACCAATCTGGCCAGGACTCAGGCCGACCGGGGGGCGAGACCGGGCGCGAGGCCGGTCCCGGCCCGGGTCGGTGTTCCGATGCCGACCGCTGTCGGGGCGGCGGACCCGAGTCCGGCCGTGGTCGGGGCGGTCTGCCCGGCGGCGGCGGCCTTCTTGATCGCCTCGCGGATCCGCGGATAGGTGCCGCACCGGCAGATGTTCTGGATCTGGTCGATGTCCGCGTCGGTCGGGTTCGGGGAGCGGCGCAGCAGGGCGACCGCCGTCATGATCTGGCCGGGCTGGCAGAACCCGCACTGGGCGACGTCGCACTCCAGCCAGGCCTCCTGGACGGGGTGCAGGATCTCGCCGTCGGCGAGGCCCTCGATGGTGGTGACCGCGCGTCCGGCGCAGTCCTTGACCGCGGCGGTGCACGGCTGGAACTCCGCGCCGTCCAGGTGGCTGGTGCAGGCGCGGCAGACCCCGACCCCGCAGCCGTACTTGGGGCCGGTGACGCCGAGCTTGTCGCGCAGGACCCAGAGCAGCGGCATGTCGTCCGGCGCCTCGACGGTGACCGGCTGCCCGTTGAGGACGAAGGTGTGGCTGGGCATGGGGAGTCGGGCCCTTCGAGGAGGTCGGGGAGGTCGGTCGAGCGGGGCCGGAGCCGCCGGAGGAGCCGGGGGAGCCGGGCGGCGGGCTCAGAAGTCGAGGGGGAAGGAGCGCGGGGCGGTGCCGGTCGCGCGGGCGTAGGCGTTGGCGACCGCGGCCGAGGCGGCCGGGACGCCCAACTCGCCCGCGCCGCCCGGTGGTCCGCTCGGCGGCAGCAGATGGATCTCGACCGAGGGCGGGGTGTGCCGCTGCCGGGCGTAGCGGAAGTCGGCGAAGCTGCCCTCGCGGACGGCGCCGTGGTCGATGTGGTTGCCGGCCTGCAGGATCACCGAGATGCCGTCGATCAGCGCACCGGTCAACTGGGCCTCCAGGCCGCTGGGGTTGATCACGCGGCCGAGGTCGGCGGCGATCACCGCCCGGGTGACCCGCGGCAGGTGGGGGTCGGCGGTGTCGATCTCGACCAGGTAGGCGACCCGCCCGCCGTTCTCGTCGTGGTAACCGATGCCCTGGGCCTGGCCGGCGGGCATCGGGCGACCCCACCGGCCGGCCTGCGCGACCTTGTCCAGGACGGCCCGGCCCCCGGCGTCGCGCAGCCGGGCCCGGCGGAAGGCGACCGGGTCCTGACCGAGGCGCCGGGCCAGTTCGTCCATCATGATCTCGTCGGCCACCCGGACGGTGCCCGAGTAGACCGAGCGCCAACTGCCGGTGTGCATCTCCAGCGGCACCTCGGAGAGGAGCTGGGTCGGGACGCCGACGTTGTACGGGTTCTTCTCGCTGAGCAGGAAGAAGGCCTGGGCGAGGCTGATCCCGGCCACCGAGAGGTTGAACCCGGCGGCGGTGAGGGCCTCCCCGAGGCCGTGCCGGAAGTCGGTCCGCACGGTGGCGACCCGGTGCTCGTAGCTGAGCACCTGGCCCAGCCCGTAGGTGGCGCGGACCCGGTGGTGGCTGGCGGGGCGCATCCGGCCGTGGCGCATGTCGTCGTTGCGGGTCCACATCAGCTTGACCGGGCGGCCCGCCGCCCGGGAGATCCGGGCGGCCTCCAGCGCGGCGTCGAAGAACAGCCGCCGGCCGAACGAGCCGCCGCCGCGCACCACGTGGACGGTGACGGCGTCCTGCGGCAGGCCGAGGTCGGCGGCGATGCTCTGCTGCGCCACGATCGGGGTCTGCGAGGCGAACCAGATCTCGGCGCGGTTGGGCCGCACGTCGGCGACGGCCGTCAGCACCTCCATGGGCGCGTGGTTGACGAAGGCGAAGTCGAACTCGCCGTCCACGTACTGGGTGAGCAGCGGTGGGACGAGGAACGGGGCGTGGGCGGCGCGCAGCCGGGCGCGGATGTCGGGGTCGGAGAGTGCGGCGACCGGCCCGGGGTTCCAGGAGGTGCGCAGCGCGTCGCGGGCCTTGAGCGCCTGGTCAAAGGTTTCGGCAAGCACCGCCACGCCGGTGGGGATCTGTACCACGCCGAGGACGCCGGGCATGGTGCGGGCGGCGGAGGCGTCCAGCGTCCTGAGGGTGCCGTTGATGGTGGTCGGGCGGGCGACCACGGTCGGTACGGCGCCGGGGACGGCGAGGTCGCCCGCGTAGGTGGCGCGGCCGGTGACGATGTCACGGGCGTCGATCCGCCCGGTCCGCCGGCCCACCAGGCGCTGCTGGTCGGGGGACTTGGGGGTGGCGGGTACGGCCGGGACGGCCACGGTGGCCGCGGCGGCGGCCAGTTCGCCGTAGCCGGCCCGGCGGCCGTCGGGGGCGAGGACGGCGGAGTCGGCGGTGCGCAGCGTGTCGGCGGGCAGCGACCAGCGGTGGGCGGCGGCCGTGACCAGCCGGGCCCGGGCGGCGGCCGCCGCCGCGCGGACCGGGTCGTACAGCGAGCGCACCGAGTTGGAGGCGCCGGTGAGCTGGTTGAACAGCAGGTCGGGGCGGCCGTCGGAGAGCGGGACGTCGACATCGCCGAGCCGGGCGTCGAGTTCGTCGGCGACGAGCATCGCGATGGTGGTGGTGAGGCCCTGGCCGACCTCCAGCCGGGGGAGGTGCAGCGCGGCGCGGCCGTCGGTGCCGATCTCCAGCACCAGCAGGTGGGCGGTGGGCAGGCCGGCCACGATCAGTGCGTCGCCGAGGTCCAGGATGTCGGGGATGCCGGGCAGGCCGAGCAACTGCGGTGCGGCGGAGGCCTGTTCGGCGGCGGCCGCGTGGGCGGCGGCGGGTGCGGCGGCGTCCAGGCCGGCCCGCGCGGCGATGGTGAGGGTGGGGGCGGCCAGCAGGTAGGTGAGGAAGCGGCGGCGGTCGGTGGGCGCGGTGGTACGGCCGGTGGGCGCGGTGGCACGGTCGGTGGCGCCCGGGACGGTGTCCCGCACGCGGTCCGAGGGTGCGACGGAGGTGCTGATGGCAGGAGCCCTTCGAGCCGGGGCCGGCTCCGGCCGGGCGGGCCTCGGCGGCCCCGGCCCCGGTGCCGGATCACGAACGCGGTCGAGCATAGGAGTGGGTTACTGGCCGGTCAACACGGGCACTTCGGGCCGGAACGGGCATCTGTGGGGATGTCGGATGGGGCGGATACGGACGGCACCGCACCGTCCGGGCAGCGTTTCGGTACCGCCGGGCGGGTGACGGCCGCTCCGTACTCGCACGGAGGTTCACCCCTCGGGTGGGGGTGCGGGACGAGGGGTTCGCGGCCCGGTCGGCGGTGGGCGGGCGCCCCGCTCCGGGGGTGCGGGGCGCCCGCGGCCGGAGCGGGCCGCCCGGGTGGACGGGCCCGCTCCGACCGCGCGCCGGGGTCAGCTCCCCTCGGCCGCCGGGAACCCGAACCGCGCGAGCAGCTCGGCGGTGTCGAGCAGTTGGACGCCCAGGCCGGCGACCTCCGCCAGGCCCTGCTCACTGGTGCGGGAGATCGCGTCGGGCACGGCCACCACCCGGTAGTCCCGCTCGCTGGCCTGGATCAGGGTGGCCCGGGGACAGTTCGGGAAGTTGCAGCCGACGAGGACCACGGTGTCCACGCCGTGCCGCTCCAGCAGCTCCTGCAGCGGCGTCCGGTAGAACGCGCCCCAGCGCGGTTTGAAGATCGCGTACTCGTTCGGTCCCAACTCCTGGGCCTGTCCGGCCAGCAGGATCTCGGGGTCGAGCGGGGGCGCGTTGTCCGGGGCGAGCGCCGGGGCGAGCCGGCTCCCCTCGGAGCCGGGGGAGACCAGCTCGGTGCCGGAGGCCAGCAGCGTGCGGCGGACGAGGTCGGCGTTGCCGCCGCCCTTCTCGTACAGCCGGACGATGTGGACCACCGGGCGGCCGGCGGCGCGGAAGGCCTCGACCGTCCGGCGCACCCGCGGCAGCACCTCGGTCGTCCCGGGGATGCCGTAGGGGCTGTCGGAGAGGAAGTCCCGCTGCAGGTCGATGGTGACCAGGGCGGAGGACTCCGGGTGCGGTGCGAGGTGCGGGTCGGGCGTCGTCATGCCGCCTCGATGAGGTCGGCGAGGAAGCGCCGCTCGATCCGCTCGACGGTGCGGAAGTCGTCGACACTGACCTCCTGGAGGTCGATGGTGCGGCCGGAGATGCTCTCCAGCAGGTAGATGAACTCCAGGAAGTCCAGGGAGTCGATGAGGCGGCCCTCGATCAGGTCCTCCTCGCGGTCGATCTCCCGGTCCAGCTCCGGGTTCTTGGCGTTGATCCACTCGATGATCTGCTGCATGACAGCTCCTGGGAGGTTCGAAGGGTCCGACGGCGGGGTCCGCGGTGCCGGCGGCGGTGGTGGGACGGGGTGGTGCCGGGCTCAGCCCGTGCTGGGGGCGGTGCGGCCCACCAGCAGGCGGGCCGACTGCTCGGCCGTCGGCAGCACCTCGATGTCCGACAGGCCGGCCGCCGTCATCAGTTCGGCCATCTCGTCGGTGGTGTAGCTGCGGCCGCCGCTCCAGAGGGCGAGGGCGGAGAGGTTGTGCAGGGTGGTGAACACCGGCGCGGTGCGCGACTCCTCCAGGAAGTGGCCGTGCACCAGCACTCGGCCGCCGAGGCGCAGCGCCGCCGCCGAACGCCGCAGGATGGAGAGGCAGTTCTCCGGGCTCTCCTGGTGCAGCACGTTGGAGAGCAGCACGACGTCCGCGTCGGTGCCGAAAGCGTCCCGGTAGTAGTCGCCGGTCCGGGCGGTGACCCGGTCGGCCAGGCCGGCCTCACCGATCACCTTTCCGGCCAGCTCGACCACCGGGGCGAGGTCGACCACCTCGGCCCGCAGCCCCTCCCAGACCCGGCAGAACGCGATGCTGTAGCTGCCCGCGCCGCCGCCGACGTCGATCAGCCGGCGGGCGTCCTCGCTCGGCAGGGCCCGGGCGACGGCCTCCGCGGTACGGGAGTTGTACTCGTGCATGCCGAGGATGAAGTCCTCGACGTACGCCGGGTCGTCGGTCAGCCGCTCGCTGCGGTCCTCGACCGCGTGGCCCTGCTCCAGGGCCTGGCCGAGCCGGCCCCAGGGCTGGTACCAGCGACCCATCACCCGCACCCAGCGCACCAGCGACTCCGGCGAGCCGGTGGTCAGCAGGCGCTCGGCGGTCCGGGTGTTGGCGTACCCGCCGTCGGCGTCACGGGTCAGCAGCCGCAGGGCGGTCGCGGCGTCGAGCAGTCGCAGGGCGGAGTCGGCGGGGACGGCGCAGCGCTCGGCGACCTCCTCGACGCCCAGCGGGCCGTCGGCGAGCGCGTCGAACACCGCGAGCTCGACGGCGGCGATCAGTACCTGGGAGTGCCAGTAACCGAACGCCAGCTGGCTGACCTGGGTCAGTCCGAGATCCAGGGCCATGAGGTCACGTCCTTTCGGAGGGGTGGGCGGGTCCGGCGGGGGCGGTGCCGGTGAGCGGGTCGCCGGCCAGGGCGGCCCGGAACTCCTCGCGGAACCGGGCGACCACGTGGCCGGCGGGCTCGACGGCCGTGATCCGGCCGGTGCCGAGGCCCGCGTACCGGGCCATCGCGTCGATCTGGCCCTCCGCCTCGACGGTGGGAGCGGCCGCGGAGCCGCGCGGCACCGGCCGACGCACCCCCATCACGGTGGTCCAGGCGATCAGGGTGGCCGGCGGCGGCTCGGGTGCGTCGGTTACCGGGCCGCGCAGCACCCGGTGCGGGCGGCCGGGCCAGCCGATCGAGAAGCGGTCGGTGATCAGGGTGTCCGCGCCGGTGGCCGCGACGACGGCCCGCTTGTAGTCGTCGTGGGCGGCGGACTCCGCGGTGGTCACGAAGACCGTGCCGCAGAGCGCCCCGCAGGCCCCGGCCCGGAGCGCGGCCAGCAGCCCGGCGCCGTCGGTGACGGCACCGGACACCAGCGCGGGCACCTCCTGGTCGTAGCCGGCCAGCAGCTCGTCCAGCGGCCGGTCACCGAGGTGGTGGCCGCCGGCCTCGGTGCCCTGGAGGACGACGGCGTGGGCGCCCAGCTCCACGGCGGCGGCCGCCTCGCCGGGCGTGCCGACCTGGACGAGCAGCCGGTGTCCGGCGGCGAGCACCCGGCGGGCCTCGGCCTCGGGCGGCAGGCCGTAGCTGTTGAGGACGAGCTGCCGGTCGGCCGCCTCGATCAGCGCGTCGATCTGCTCCCGCAGCAGCCGGCCCGAGACCTCGGGGATCAGGTTGACGCCGAAGACGCGCGTCGTCCGGCGCGCGGTGTCGCCGATCAGCTCGACGACCAGGGCCCGGTCACCCTTGTAGAGCGCGACCGTGCCCAGCGCGCCCGCCTCACTGACGGCGGCGGCCAGGGCCGGCCCGGCGATGCCGCCCATACCGGCCTGCACCAGGGGGAACTCCACCCCGAGCGCGGCGGCGCCGCGCTCGGCCGCGGCGAGCACCCCGGCCCGCTCCCCGGTGTCAGCCGCGGACATCGCGCACCCGGGCCAGGGCCTGGTCGGCGCTGCCGTGGGCGAGCAGCATGGCGTGCACCCAGCGCTCGACGCCGAACGCGGTGCAGCTGCTGTGCGCGGTCTGCCCGCCCGCGGTGATGCCGAGCCGCTCCCCGAAGAAGTTGCGGTGGCGGTTGACCGAGGCGATCGCGGTGCCGTCGGTGGCGACGAACTCGTACTTCACCGGGTCCAGGGCCATCAGCTTGGCGCGGGAGCCGGTCCGGTCGTAGAACGGGTCGTTGGCGGGCTGGTAGGACAGCTCGACGCCCAGGCGCTCGGCCAGCTCCTCGATGAACACCCGGGAAGTGGCCAGGTGGTCGCGGGCGCCGTCGGCCGAGCCGAAGTAGACGACCTCGCGCATGTGGAAGCCCCAGAGCCGGCGCAGGCCGTCGTAGTGGTCCTCGTTGCGGAAGCAGCGGCCGACGGCGGTCAGCCGCAGCTCCTCGCCGACCTCCTGGCCGGCCAGCGAGAGCAGCACGCCGTAGCAGGTGGCCGAGGGCAGCACGTAGCCGGTGGGCTCGACGGGCTGCCGGCCGGCCTCCGCACCGGCCGCCAGCTCGTCGACGGCCTGCTCGGACAGGCGGGCCGCGAGCACCCCGAGGTGGGGGAAGTTGCGGAAGTAGTCGAGCTTGGCCAGGCCCTCCACGGGCAGCAGCGGCGGGCCCACCACGGCGGGCGCGGCGACCTGCTCGGCCAGGTCGGTGAAGAGCGCGTCGAGCTCCAGCAGCAGGGCGGCCCGGGCGGGTTCGAGTGCGACCAGGCCGGGGCCGGGGTCGCGCAGCCGGACGGCGGCGGGCGGGGCGGGCTCTACGGTCGATGTCATGCGGGCGGGACCTCGTTCTCGTGGGTGTTCCGGTGGGTGTGTCGCGGTACGGGTGTCGCGCGTGCCGTGAGGGCCGTGGCGGTCGGGTGGCCCTCGGCGTCGGGCGGTCCTCGGTGGCCGGGCGGTCCCGGGCGTTCAGACCGTCCCCGGCGTTCAGGCGTTCAGACGGCCCCGGGGGTTCAGGCCGTCTTGGGCGCGAGCACGCCGATCCGGCGGTAGAAGGCGGTGGTGCGGCTGACGATGGCGTCGTGCACGGGCACCCGGGCCGGGTCGGCGAGCAGCCGGGTGCGGAAGGCGAACGGCTCGGGGATGCCGGCGTCGCGGTAGACGTCCACGCTGTACAGCTGCTGGATCGAGGCGTTGATGTACTTCTCGATGTACTGCCGGGCGGCGGCCAGCTCCTGCTCGTCGCCGGCCTCGCGCAGCCGGTCCCAGAGCGCCCGGACCAGCTGGGCGCCGAACGCGATGTGCCGGGACTCGTCCTGGTGGTGGACCCGGTTGATCGCCCGGATCGTCTCCGGCAGCGCGGTGTCGGCTGCCATCTTGCTGTTGAAGTGGTCGACGATCTGCTCGAAGATCAGGATCCGGCTGAAGACGATGAAGTTGTCGAACAGCGCGGAGTGCTTCTGGTCCCCGAAGCTCATCGCCCGGTTGGGGTAGAGCTTGCCGCCGTAGCGCAGGCAGAACTCGGCGAAGAACCACATGTGCTCGTTCTCCTCCCCCAGGAAGTGGTGGAAGAACGGCGTGGGGATCTCGTAGCCCGGGGCGTGGATGCGCGCCACGACCTCCTGCATCAGCTCGCGGATGCCGTGCACGTTGAGGCTGTAGAAGTTGACGCTCTCCCACTGGGCGAGCGCGAGGTACTGCTCCCGGGTGAGTTCGGCGGCCGCGTCGGTGCCGTGGACCGTCATCAGGTCCTCGCTCATCCACAGGGCGCCCTCGGGGATGCCCTCCGGCCAGTCGAAGGTCTGGTACGGGTTGTAGTACTCGTTCTCGGCGGCGGTGGTCAGGCGCTCGACGGCGGCGCTGACCTCCTCGTCCCAGATGGCGGGTGCGGTGCTGCTCATGGCTGCTGCTCCTGTGTGACGGTTGACGGTGGGGCTGTGGACCTTGCGGCGGACGTACGCCCGGCGTGCGGCCGGGGCGTACCCCGGGAGTACCGGGGCGTACCCCGGGAGTACCGGCACGTGCGTCGGCAGTACCGGGAGGTGCGTCGGGAGGGGGACGTGCTCCGGGAGGACCGGGACGCGTCGTGGTGTGGCTTCGGGAGGAGGGTGGGGGAGAGCGGGTCAGGACCCGGCGACCGGGAGGGTGTCCAGGGCCGGCCGGCCGACGGCGGCCTCCACGAGCAGTCGCTCGAAGGCGCGCAGCAACCGCTCGATCTCCGGTCGGGGGATCAGCGCGGTGTCGGCCATCAGATAGAGCAGGCAGGTGTCGGGTTCGTAGGTGGTGTGCAGGAAGAAGTCGGCGTCCTGCCGCTCCCAGCTGCCGATCAGCGAGACCTCGGTCTTCTCGGTGAGCGCCCGCAGCTGCTGCTCGGAGCCGTCGGTGGCCGGCAGCTGCTCCCAACGGTCGTTCAGGCGAACGTCGTTGAAGAAGGAGGAGAGTCGCAGGACACCGCCGCTCGCCTCCCGGGCCGCGTCGATCACCCCGTCGACCACCAGTGGGTCGTACTGGGCGAAGCGGTAGGCGTTCATCCCGGCGAGGAAGGTGGCGCGGATGACCTCCTCGAAGGTCGGCCGGGCCACGTCGAGCGAGAACAGCGCGTTGGCGGTCATCGCGGCCACCAGCCGGCGGCTGCGCTCGTCGTGCCGGTTGACGGCGATCAACTGCAGGACGGCGGTGCTGTTCCCGGTGTAGGTGCCGAGCAGCGCGGCCGTCCCGGCGAGCAGGACGGTACCGGTGCTGACCCCGCAGCGGTCGGCGAGCGTACTGGCGGCCACGGCGGCGGCGGGCGAGTTCATGCGCAGCCGCACGAAGCGCTCGGCCCCGCCCGTCTCCTCGCTCCCTTCTGTCCCTTCGGTGGACGGGAGTTGGGCGGGCGGGAACATCGCGGGCGGCACGCTGGCCAGGGTCCGGCGCCAGTACTCGACCGACGCGGTCCCGCGCGCGGCACCCGGGCCCTCGGTCTCGAACCGCGCCTGGTCGAGCGGTTGCCAGGCCGGCGGCTCCGGGTCCTGCCCGGCCAGCAGGTCGCGCAGGTCCTGTTCGACCTGCTGCACGCCCCAGAAGTCGACGCCCAGGTGCGAGAAGACCAGGGCGACCTGGACCGGCTCGCCCTGCTCCAGTACCAGGGCGCAGCGGAAGGGCCACTCCTCGCGGTGCCGGAAGGGCTCGGCGGCCAGCGCCCGGGACACCTCGTCGGCGAGCGCGGCGCCCTGGCCGGGCGGGGCTTCGTGGACGGGGACGGTCAGCTCGCCGGCGGCCGAGACGTTCTGCACCGGCCCCTGCACGGTCTGCTCGAAGCGGGTGCGCAGTGCCTCGTGACGGGAGAGCAGCCGACCCAGGGCCGCTTCGGCCCGAGCGACCGTCAGTCCTGGTGGCGCGGAGACCACACGGGGGATGTTGTAGTAGTGGGCGCCCTCGTCGAGCCACTGGATGGACTTCCAGATGGCGCGCTGACCCCAGGTCATCGGGGCGCTCTCGGTCCGGTCCCCCTGGAACCGGAGGGAGCCGACGCGACGTTGTTCCATGCCTAGGCCTCTCGGGGCTGCGCTGCGTCAGGCGGCGCGGTCGGATGACGGCGTGGTGCGGATGACGGCGTGGTGCGGGCGGGGCTGCCGCGTCCTCGGCCGGGCGCCACGGCAGTGGGGCGCCTCGGGGGTGCGGTGCGTCGTTCGGGGACGTGCGGGCAGGCCCGCGCGGCCCGCCGCGCGCGGCCGGTCCGGCGGAGCGCGAAGCGGGGCTGTGCGGTGGGTGGGGCTGTGCCGCGGTGGGATGCCGTGGTGCTGGGACGCTGCGGAGGTGGGGCTGGCTTGTGGGGCCTGGCCCTCGGTCCGGCTTCCAGAGGTGCGGGGCCGCCGATCGGGCGGCGGCCCACGTCGACCCCGGTCCGAGGTGAAGGACGGATGCGCCGACCTGCCGGCCGGTTTGCTCCATTCCACTTCGGACCCTAGCGACCCCCGCTTCCGGTTGTCCAGCACCTTCTGGCGGCCCGGCCGGCCCGGCCGGCCGGGCCGAACCGCCGGGTCCGCCCGGGGCCGGCAGTTCCGCGAATTCCTTGACGTGACTACTGGTCTAGTCCAAGCTGATCGCGGCGCACGATCATGAGCAGCAGCGGAACAAAATCGGATGTCACCCACGCCCGCCCCCTCCGCCGACCGCCCGGGTACCCCGAGGTTCCTGCTCGCGCCGCACAGCCGCCGGTCCTGCTTCGGGGTGTCTTCCAGCACCGGTACGAACGACCGCGGTCGACGCGCTTCCCGCGTCCGCTCTCCCTGCTCGTCGGTTCACCGGCTCCGTCCGTCCGGTTCGCGTCTCCCAGTTCACTCGGCTCGTCGGTCCAGCGGCACAACGGCCCGGCGGCTTCGTCAGCACATCTGTCCACGGGGGTTTTCAAGGTGCCGTCTTCCGTTCCGTCTGCCGACGCCGGATGGCTCGGCAGCCGCATCAGGCGCTGGCGCGCCGTTGTCGAGCTGCTGCGCCACGCCGGTGCCGGTCTGCTCGTGCCGGCCGTACTCGTCCACCTCGTGGTCGGACTGCTGCCGATCGCGTTCATCGCCTGGACCAGCCGCGTCATCGCCGAGATCCCGGCCGCCGCGGCGGCGGGGGGCACCGCGGGGGCGGCCTGGGAGAAGGTCGCCTCGGCACTCGGCATCGCCGTCGGGGCGTTCGTCCTGCAGCAGTTGCTGACCCCGTTCCAGACCGTGATCAGTGAGATCGTCACCCGTCGGGTCGACGGCGCCTGCATCGGCCGGCTGATGAACGGCGCGCTGAACGACCTGCCCGCCGCCGAGCTGGAACGGCAGGACGTGCTCGACCTGCTCTCGGACGCCCGCAGCGCCTTCGACCGGGCCCGGCCCACCCCGGGCGACGCCGCCGCCGGGGCCCTGGCACTGGTCGCCCGCTACGCCCAACTCGCCGGTGCCGCCGTCATGGTGACGGTCACGCTCGGTGTCGCCCCCGGGGTCATGGTGGCCGTCACCGCGCTGGTCATCCGCTTCGGCCAGCGCGGTTCGCTCGGGCGCTTCGCGACCCTGCTGGGGTCGCTGGCCGGTCCGCGCCGCCGGGTCGGCTACCTGCGCCGCGCCGCCGGCGGTCCCGAACTCGCCAAGGAGACCAGGATGCTGGGGCTGCTGCCCTGGCTGCTGGGCCGCCACGAGCAGGAGGCCCGCGACTACCTGGAGCCGCTCTGGACGGGTCGGCGCCGGCTGCTCTTCTGGCCCTTCGTCGGCCTCGCGGTGGTCGGCCTGCTCGGCGGCGGCGCCGCGCTGGTCGTCCTGGCCCGCAGCGGATCCGACGGCACGCTGTCACTGCTCCAACTCTCGGTGGCCCTCCAGGCGGTGCTGATCCCGATGCGCTTCGGCGTCTACTTCCCGGAGAGCGACGTCCAGACCCAGTACGGGCTGGCGGCCTACGACTCGCTGGTCCGCTTCGAGGCCCTGGCGCGGGCCGGCGTCCCCGTGCCGCGCACCGCCCTCGACGGCCCGGCCGGCGAAGGGCCGCCCGCCGTCGACGGCCCGATCCGCTTCGAGGGCGTCGCCTTCCGCTACCAGGAGGACGGTCCCGAGGTACTGCGCGGGCTGGAGCTGGAGCTGCTGCCCGGCCGGTCCACCGCGATCGTGGGGCTCAACGGCTCCGGGAAGACCACCCTGGTGAAGCTGCTGGCCGGGCTGCACCGGCCGACCGAGGGCCGGATCACCGCCGCCGGCACCGACCTCGCCGGGCTGCCCGCCGCCGACTGGCAGCGCCGGATCGCCGTCATCTTCCAGGACTTCACGCGCTACCAGCTCACCGCCGCCGAGAACATCGGGATGGGCCGCCCGGAGCTGCTCGGCGACCGCGCCGCGCTGCTCGCCGCCGCAGAGCGGGCCGGTGCGGCCGAGATCGTCGCGCGGCTCCCGAAGGGCCTGGACACCGTCCTGTCCACCCAGTACGAGGGCGGCAGCGACCTCTCCGGCGGGCAGTGGCAGCGCATCGCGCTGTCCCGCGCGCTGCTCGCCGTGGACGCCGGGGCCTCGCTGCTGATCCTCGACGAGCCCACCGCACAACTCGACGTCCGGGCCGAAGCGGCCTTCTTCGACCGCTTCCTGGAGATGACCGAGGGCATCACCAGCGTCATCATCGCGCACCGCTTCTCCAGCGTGCGGCGCGCGGACCGGATCGTCGTGCTGGCCGACGGCGGCGTGGTGGAGAGCGGCACCCACGAGGAGTTGATGGAGCTCGACGGCCGCTACGCCGAGCTGTTCAGGATCCAGGCGGAGCGGTTCGCGCGCGACGAGGACTCCGGTGGGAGCTCCGACGACGACCGGGCCGAAGGACAGGAAGAGGACCGCAGCATGCGCCCGGTGGGTGCCCGATGACCACACTGTTCCACGCCGTGCGCCGCCTGCTGCGGCTCGCCGCGCACTGCGACTCCCGCCGGCTGACCCACGCCGTCCTGCTGATGACCGTCGGCTACCTGGCCACGCCGCTGATCGCGGTGAGCCTCAAGGAGCTGACCACGGCCGCGATCGACGGCACCGGATCGGCCGCCACCTGGTTGGCACTGACCACGGCCCTGCTGCTGGTCGTCGAACTGACGATGAACCACTTCGCCCACCTCTCCTACTTCGAGCTGGGCGAACTGGAGGAGCTCAGCCTGCAGGCCGAGGTGATCTCGATCGCCCACGGCGACTGCGGCCTGGAGAAGCTGGACCGCGCCGATGTCGCCGATGCCCTCACCCTGATCCGCGAGGAGCTTCCGCGCACCCGGGCCGCGCTCGAAGCGGTGCTCCAACTCGGCGGCCTGGGGCTGCAGATGGCCGTCACCGCGGTACTGCTCGGCCTGCTCAACCCGTGGCTGCTGCTGCTCCCGCTGTTCGCCGTGGTGCCGGTGCTGGTCGGCAACCGGGCCCAACTCCTGGTCGACCGCGGCAAGGAGGCCACCGCGCCGGAGAACCGGCTGGGCCGGCACCTGCTCGAACTCGCCACCACCCACGCCTCCGTGAAGGAGATCCGGCTGTCCGGCGCCGCGTCGGTGCTCGTCGAGCGCCACGGCCGCGACTGGCGGCGGGCCACCGGCACCCTGGCCCGCTCCCACGCGATGGCCGGACTGCTGCGCGCGGCAGGCCAGTTGGCCTTCGCCGCCGCGTACGGCGGAGCGATCTACCTGGTGGCCCGGCAGACCGTGAACGCCGGGGTGGGCGCCGGGATCGGCGACGTCATCCTGGTCATCACGCTCGCGGCCCAGGTCAGTCTGCAGGTCTCCAGCGCGCTCACACTGCTCTCGGTGCTGCAGGGCGCCGGCCGCACCCTGCAGCGGCTGGACGGGCTGCGCGAGCCGCGCCCGGAGGCCGCGGCGGCCGGCGTCGTCCCCGACGCCATGACGGCCGGCATCCGACTGGAGGGCGTCACCTTCCGGTACCCGGGCCAGGAGCGCCCGGTACTGGACGACGTCACCCTGGACATCCCGGCGGGCGCCGCGCTCGCCGTGGTCGGAGAGAACGGGGCCGGCAAGAGCACCCTGGTCAAGCTGCTGTGCGGGCTCTACCGACCCACCGCCGGCCGGATCCTGGTCGACGGCGTCGACCTGGAGGAGTGCGACCCGAGGCTCTGGCAGCGCCGGGTGGCCACCCTGTTCCAGGACTTCGCCCGGCTGGAGCTGCGGCTGCGGGACAACGTGGGCATCGGGGACCTTGAGCGGCTGGACGACGACGCCGCGCTCGGGCAGGTGCTGGAGACCGCCGACTGCGGCGCGGCACTGGCCCGCGTCGACGGCGACCTCGACGGGCTGCTCGGCCGCGGCTACGGCGACGGGGCCGAACTCTCCGGCGGACAGTGGCAGAAGCTCGGTCTGGCCCGGGCGCTGATGCGCCGCCGCCCGCTGCTGGTGGCGCTGGACGAACCGGCCTCGGCCTTGGACGCCACCGCCGAGCACGCCCTGTTCGAGCGCTTCGCCGACCTCGCCGCGCAGGCCCGGGCCGACACCGGCGCGATCACCCTGCTGGTGTCGCACCGTTTCTCCACGGTGCGGATGGCGGACCTGATCGTGGTGCTGGAGGGCGGGCGGGTGTCGCAGGTCGGCAGCCACGCCGAACTCGCGGCCGAGGCCGGCCTGTACGCCGAGCTGTACCGTCTGCAGGCCCGCGTCTACCGGTGAGCGGCCGGGGGCGGGACCGTTCTCCCGCCCCCGCCCCCGCCCCCGCCGCCGTCCCCGTCCCCGCCGCCCGGCTGTTGCGGTCCGCCGTCCCGAGGAGGGCCTCCCGCTCCCAAGTGGCCCACTCCCGAGGAAGATCACTGGCCCTTTCCAGCGGTACACCTGCTCCCTAGCATTGATCCTGTCAGTGCGACCGAGCGGCCGACGGCCGCCCGACCCGGGAGAGCTGTGTCGATTCGTTCCATTCCGCCGGCCGGGGCCCGACGGACCCTCGCCGCCGCCCAGCTGATCAGCTCGATCGGCGACGGCGCGTACTTCACCTGCTCGGCCCTGTACTTCACCCGGATCGTGGGGCTCTCGCCCGCCCGGTTGGGGCTGGGCCTCGCGCTGGCCTGGGCGGTGGGGTCGCTCGCGGGAGTCCCGCTCGGCCACCTCGCCGACCGACGCGGGCCGCGGGGAACGGCGGTGCTGCTGGCCGTCGCCACCGGCGCGGTCGTGGCCTCCTTCCTGGTGGTCCAGTCCTTCGCGGCGTTCCTGGTCGCGGCCTCCCTCTACGCCACCACCCAGTCCGGGCTCACCGCCGCGCGCCAGGCGCTGATCGGCGGCCTGGTGACCCGCGCGGAGCGCACGGCCCTGCTCGCCCGGCTGCAGTCGACGCTCAACGCCGGCCTGGCGCTGGGCGCGGCGCTCGGCGGCGTCGTCCTGACGGTCGGGACGAGGGCGGCCTTCCTCGTCGCCTTCCTGGTCACCGCGCTGGGCTTCCTGTCGGCCGGGCTGATGCTGCTGCGACTGCCGGTGGTGGAGCCCGGCCGCGACCGGACGGGTGCCGCGCCCAAGCTGGAGGTGCTCTCCGACCGGCCGTTCGCCGTCGTGACGCTGCTCAACACCGTGCTGCTGCTGCGGATGCCGCTGCTCAGCCTGGTGATTCCGCTCTGGATCGCGGACCGGGCGCCCGGGCTCGGCTGGCTGGGTTCGGCCCTGTTCGTCCTCAACACGCTCGGGGTGATGCTGTTCCAGGTGCGGGTGGCCCGCCGCGTCACCGGGCTGCGGACGGCCGCGCGAACCGTGCGCGAGGCCGGGTTCGTCCTGCTCGCCTCCTGCGGGGTCTTCGCGCTGGCGGCGGCCGGGGGCCTGCCGCTCTGGGCGCTGGGCGCGCTGCTGGTTGCCGCGGCGGTGCTCCAGGTCGCCGGTGAGCTGCGGCAGTCGGCCGGCTCCTGGCAGATCGCCTTCGACCTGGCGCCGGCCCATCAGACCGGCCAGTACCAGGGCTTCTTCGGTTCGGGCGTGGCGGTGGCCCGTACGGTCGGGCCGCTGCTGCTCACCACGCTGCTGCTGACCTGGGGCGTGCCCGGCTGGCTGCTGCTGGGCGGGCTCTTCGCGGCGGCGGGCTGGGCGATGGGGCCGGCCGTGCGGTGGGCGGAGCGGCGGCGCCCGGGAGCGGCGGCGGCGAGCGCGGCCGGGGGTGCGGTGACGGACGAGGCACCGGAGGCCGTGCCCGCGCGGGCCTGACCGGCCGTCACCGGCGCCCGCCCTGACCCGTCGCTCCCGCTTGTCCAGACTGTCCGCTTGTCCCGACTGTCCTGCCTGCTTTGCCCTCCCGTCCCGGGGTGGCGATGTACGGTCACAGTGCGGTGGATTTTGCGCCAGAACCGGCTCCGATACCGGAAATTGCCGGACAGGTGACGTCAAGCCAGAAGAATCTACGACCGTACGTGGTCTTCCCCTCCCGAGCACCGGCTGCCAGGCTGACCGGGTTTGCTGAACCGGAGGAGGTTACGTGTCCCGTATCACCAGTCTTGCGCTGGCGGTCGCCAGCGCGTTCGCGCTCGTCGCCGGTACCGCCGTCGCCGCGTCGGCGGCACCGGATCCTGGCCCGGCGGCCGCCGAGGCCCGGGTCGATCCGGTCGCCTGGACACCGTGCAATCCCGACCCGACGAAACCGGACCCGGGAATCTACGACTGTGCCGTCTACCCCGTGCCGCTGGACTACGCGGACCCGTCCGGCGAGAAGATCGGCATCGCCATGCTGCGCCGGCGCGCCGGTGACCCGGCGAAGCGGATCGGCTCACTGTTCCTCAACCCGGGCGGACCGGGCGGCAGCGGCTACCTCTGGGCGACCACCACCCGCTTCGAGCCCGAGGTCCAGGCCCGCTTCGACCTGGTCGGCTTCGACCCGCGCGGCGTCGGCCGGAGCAACCCGCTGAAGTGCTTCACCACCGACGAGGAGGCCAACGGCGTCTTCGACCGACTGGTCGGGGTGCCGGTCACCAAGGCCGAGATCGACGGCACCCTGGCCGCCACCCGGGACTACACCGACGCCTGTGACCGCAACGCCGGCCCGCTGATCGAGCACATGTCGACCGAGAACGTCGTCCGCGACCTCGACCGGATGCGCCGGGGTGTCGGTGACCGTCAGCTCAGCTTCGCCGGGTTCTCCTACGGCACGCTGATCGGTGCCACCTACGCCAACATGTACCCCGACAAGGTCCGCGCCCTGATCATCGACGGCAACGTCGACCCGAATCTGCGGCTGCACAACGGCCTTGAGTACGACAGGCAGCGCGCGGACGGCTTCGAACTCGCGCTGGACGAGTACCTCAAGCGCTGCAAGGCGGCCGGCGCGCCGCGCTGCGCCTTCGGCACCGGTGACACCCGGGCCAGGTTCGACGCGATCCGCGACCACCTGCGCACCTCCCCGGTCACCCTGCCGAACGGCACCCAGGTGACGCTGTCCAGCTTCACCAGTCAGGTCGCCAACGCGCTCTACGCGCAGAGCCGGCAGGCGCCGCTGGCCACCTCGCTGCAGGCGCTGGACGACGTGCTCCGGCAGCAGAAGGCCCCGGCCCTGACGGCGCCGAAGAACACCGACGACGCCAACGTCCTGGCCGTGACCGTGCCCGCCGCGCTGCGCGAGGCCCCGGCGGACACCCCGTACTCGGCCGACGACTCCTACTACGGCGTCAACTGCCAGGACAAGCCCTACCCGTCGAACCCGCGGGTCTTCGCCAACGCGGCCCGTTCCTGGGAGCGCGACGCGCCGACCTTCGGCCGCTACCAGGCCTTCGACGCACCCGCCTGCGCGACCTGGCCGGCCCCGGCACGCGACGTCGAGCGCTACACCGGCCCGTGGAACCGGCGGACCGCCACCCCGGTGATGGTGATCGGCAACACCTTCGACCCGGCCACCCAGTACACCTTCGCCAAGCGCATGCAGCGCCAGCTCGGCAGCGCCGTGCTGGTCAGTGTCGACGTGGTCGAGCACTGCGCGGTCGGCCGGAGCAAGGAGCTGAACAAGCTGGTCACCTCCTACCTGGTGAACCAGGCGGTGCCGGCCCCCGGCCAGCTCCTCAAGCCTGACGCCGACGCCTTCCCGCCGGTGGCCTGACCGCACCCCGACGGCCGGTTCCCGACGGCCCGCACCCGACCGATCACCGGCCCCCTGCCCCCGCGGCAGGGGGCCGGTGCCGCGTCCGGTCCGGCCACGGGGTAAGTTTCTCTTCGGAACTCACTCAGTACGGAAAGGGAACCCTCAGATGACCACGGAGACCGGCCGCCCCGACCCGCAGCAGACCTGGACCGCCGTCGACAGCTACTTCAACGCGCTGCTGGTCGAGGAGGACGCCGCCCTGCTCGCCGCCGTCGCCGACAGCGAGGCGGCCGGTCTGCCCCCGCACCAGGTGGCGCCCAACCAGGGCAAGTTGCTCGCCCTGCTGGCCCGCGTGCACGGCGCGCGCCGGGTGCTGGAAATCGGCACCCTCGGCGGCTACAGCACCATCTGGCTCGCCCGCGCGCTGCCCGCGGGCGGCCGGGTGGTCACCCTGGAGGCCGACGAGCGGTGCGCCGCCGTCGCCACCCGCACCATCGAACGGGCCGGACTCGCCGATGTCGTGGAACTGCGCACCGGCCCGGCCCTGGACACCCTGCCGCAGCTGGAGCAGGAGGGCGGCGACCCCTTCGACCTGGTCTTCATCGACGCCGACAAGCCCAGCAACCCGGCCTACCTGGAGTGGGCGCTGCGCCTCACCCGCCCCGGCAGCCTGATCATCGGCGACAACGTGGTGCGCGACGGCGCCGTCACCGACCCGGCCAGCACCGACCCGCGCGTCCAGGGCGTCCGCACCTTCACCGAACAGATCGCCGCGCACCCCCGCCTGACCGCCACCGCCGTGCAGACCGTGGGGGAGAAGGGCTACGACGGCTTCGTCCTCGCCCTGGTCACCGGCTGACGGGCGCGCCGATCGGGCCGGTGGCGGTGCCGTACGTGGCCGTGGTCGGTGTTCTCCGGCCAGATCGGTAGCCACTGACCGGGCGACCTGGTGGGCCCGGGAGGACTGTCCAGGGGGGTGGTGCGGGGCCTTCGGTCGCCTGTCCGTGCGGGCCCGGGTCGCCTCCCTGACGGCCCCCGGTTCACGTTGTCGGACGTGAACCGGGGGCTCTTCGCGGTGCGCTCCACCCGGAGCGCCTGTGTCGGCTCAGACCTCGTCGAGGGGGATGCCCGGGTCCGTCAGCCGGTCGAGGTCGACCACCCGGTCGGTGCGGACGAGGTCGCGAATCGGGTCGGTGACGTCCCAGACGTTGACGTTCATGCCCGCGAGGACCCTTCCGCCGTCGAGCCAGAACGCGATGAACTCGCGGGTGGCGGGGTCGCCGCGGAAGACCACGCGGTCGTAGCCGCCGGGTTCGACGTAGCCGGTGTACTCCATGCCCAGGTCGTACTGGTCGGTGAAGAAGTACGGGACCCGGTCGTAGGCCGCGTCCTGGCCGAGCATCGCGCGGGCGGCGGTCTGCGGCTGGTTCAGCGCGTTGGCCCAGTGCTCGACCCGGATGTGGCGGCCGAACAGGGGGTGGAAGGCGTTGGCGACATCGCCCGCCGCGTAGATGTCCGGGTCGGAGGTGCGCAGGTGCTGGTCGGTCCTCACCCCGTTGTCGAGCTCCAGCCCGGCCGAGGCGGCGAGCGCCGTGTCGGGGGCGATGCCGATGCCGACGATCACCGTGTCCGCCGCCACCGTCGTCCCGTCCGCGAGCCGGACGCCGGTGACCGCGCCGTCCTTGCCGGTCAGCTCCTCGACCTGGGCGCCGAACCGCAGGTCGACCCCGTGGTCGCGGTGCAGGTCCGCGAAGACCTGCGCGACCTCGCGGCCGAGCACCCGTAGCAGGGGGAGCTCGGCCGCCTCCAGCACGGTGACCTCGGCGCCCGCCGTCCGGGCCGCGGCCGCCGTCTCCAGGCCGATCCAGCCGGCCCCGATCACCGCGACCCGGGCACCCGGTGCCAGTGCCGCCCTGATCCGGTCGCTGTCCTCGACCCGGCGCAGGTAGTGCACGCCCTCCTGGTCCGCGCCGGGCACGGGCAGCCGGCGCGGTACCGAACCGGTGGTGAGCAGCAGCTTCGCGTACTCGATCCGGCCGTCGTCGGCGAGTGTGACGGTGTGCGCGGCCGGGTCGACCGAGGTGACGGTGGTGCCCAGGCGCAGCGTCACGTCGTGGTCGGCGTACCACTGCGGCGGATGGACGTAGATCTTCTCGCGCGGCGTCTTGCCGAGCAGGTAGCCCTTGGAGAGCGGCGGTCGTTCGTAGGGCCGCTCGTGCTCGGCGCCGATCAGGACGATGCCGCCCCGGTGACCGGCTTCGCGCAGGGCTTCGGCCGCCTTCGCACCGCCCAGGGAGGCGCCGACGATGACGAACGGCCGCTCGTGCCCGCTGCCGTCGTCCGTTCCCGCTGTGTCCGTGGTCATGCTGAACCCCTCGCTCTCCGGCCGGAATCACGGACAGCCTGCCGCCGGCCGAAGGGCCTGTCGAGGCCACGCGAGGCGCGCCGCGACAGGCTCCCCCGAACGGGTGAAGCGAGGGTGTGCGGGGTTTAGGGGCGCGGTGTCGGGACGTCAGGCGTCAGGGTGTGATGGCGTCAGGGTGTGATGGCGTCAGGGCGTCATGGCGTCGCGGACCAGTGCGGTGTCGACGAACTGCTCGAAGCGGACGATCCGGCCGCCGCGCACGGTGAAGTGATGGGCCACCCGCACGGCGAGCGGCCGGCGGGTGGCCCGGTTGACCGCGGTGTAGCGGGCCAGCACCACCACGTCCTCACCGGCCACCACGTAGCGGTCGTCGTGCGCCGTCCAGTCCTCCCAGTCGGTGGCCAGCCGTTCCATCACGCCGTTGGTGACGCCCTTCGGGGTCCGGTACGTACCGGCCAGCGGGAAGCCGGCCATCTCCGTCCACTCGACGTCCTCGGCCAGGGTGGCCCGCAGCGCGGCCAGGTCGCCGCGCGCCGAGGCCAGGTACTGGCGGCGCACCACGTCGGCGGGCGCGTCGGACTCGGCGAACGACGCCTCGGACTTCGGGATCTCGATCATCGCGGCTCAGCCCCAGACCATCTCGCCCTTGGCGACCTTCGTCCCGAGGTCGACCGCCAGTGCCATGCCGAGCCCCGGGTAGCGACGCTCCAGCGCCGCCCTGGCCGCCGCCGCGTCGGCGGTCCGGCCGATCTCCGTCTCGAAAGCGCGCAGATAGTCGCGGGTGTGCACGATCGCGCTGCTGTCGGTGGGCGCGTCGGCGGTCCGGTGACCGGCCACCACGAACTCCGGCTCCAGCGCCTCCATACCGTCCAGCAGATCGATCCAGGCGGCCCGCTGCGCGGGGGTCGGGGTGTCGGCGGTCCAGACGTGCAGGCCCTCGAAGAGCAGCACCCCGCCGAGGAGCGCCCGGTGGTGGTGCTGCCAGAGGTAGTGCCGGTCCGGCAGGTGGAAGTCGGCCCCGCGCAGTTCGAACCGGTGCCCCTCGAAGACGACCTCGTCGCCGTGCAGCACCTCCGGCCGGACCAGGCGGGTCGGCAGCTCCGGTCCGAGGTGTGCCCAGGCCTTGAGCTTGCCCTCGTACGTCTCCCGGATGTGCTCGACGGTGGACGCCGTGGCCAGGAAGCGCGCCTGCGGGAAGGCGTCCTGCACCTCCTGCGCGCCGAAGTAGAAGTCCGGGTCGCCGTGGCTGACGAACACCGTGGTCAGCCGCTTGCCGGTGGCCCGGATCCGCTCGACCAGCCGGCGCCCGTCGGAGCGGGTGAACCCGGCGTCCACCAGCAGGGCGTCGGTGGGCCCGGTCACCAGCACGGAGGTCTTGTTGAGCGAGCTGTCGGGGCCGTCGACGACCTCGAAGTCGAGGGAACTCATGCGGGGTGTCCTTCCTCGGGCCGGCCCGGCCGCCGTACACCGGGCACGCGTCGCCGCCCAGCATCGGCGAGCGGCGGTGGGCCCGCACCTCGGGCGGGGCGGACGGGGGACAGGGGGCGGGAGGGGCGGCGGACGGGAGGGGCGGGAGGAAACCGTGGCCCGGGGCGGCGGGGGTTTCACGGCCGGTTCGCCGGCTCCCCGGCGAGGGTCCACAGGGTGAGGTCGCTGCTCGTCGCCACCGCCAGGGTCCGCCCCGACGGGGAGAAGCCGGCGGCGCGGAAGGTCGACCAGGAGGAGTGGAACACATGCCACCAGGTCTCGCCGTGCTCGCCCTCGTACGGGCCGCGGCCGGTGCAGAGCAGGACCCGCTCGTTCGGCCACTCCGGGACCACGACCTCGACGTGCCAGCCGTCGTCGCCGCCGGTGTGCAGCCCGCCGCCGTGGAAGCCGGCCACCGGGACGCGGACGTCCGCGATCGGACCGATGCCGGGACAGGCGAGATCCGGGCCGTCCGGCTCCTCGTCCGGTTCGTACACTCGGGCGATCTTCTCGCCGGTCGTCGCGTCGAAGAGGCCGTGCCCGCCGGTGGAGACCACCAGGACGAGGTCACCCCCGGTGGCCGGGTCGGTGGCGAAGCCGATCCCGAGCAGTCCGCCGACCGGGATCTGGCCGGGCCCGACCGGCCGCCACGGCGCGGGTGGCGCCGTGACGGCCGGGGCGAGGAAGCGGTCGCGGAGTCGCTGCTGGTACACGGTGACGGCCATGGGGACGATCGTCCCACCGGCGTTCCGTCACCCTTTCGGCGCCAGCCTGGTGACCGCCGCCGCCGCGAGCAGGGTGGCGGCCGCCAGCACCGGCCAGAGCGCGCCCGGTCCGACGGCCAGCAGCGTGGTCAGCACCACCGGGGCCAGCGCGCGGCCGATGCCCATCGACACCTCCCAGCGGGCGAGCGCCCGCCCGAGCAGCCCGGGCGGCGCGGTGGCGGCGACCAGGGCCGTCCCCGAACCGGTGTAGAGGATCTCGCCGAGCGTGAAGAGCACCGAGACGGCGGCCAGGGTGGCCGCTCCGGCCGTGCCGCCGATCGCGGTGGCCGCCCAGAAGCCCAGGTAGGAGAGGGCGAGGACGGCGCCGGAGGTGGCCAGCACGGCCCGCCGGGACCGGTTGCCGAGGCGGAGCACGATCGCCAGCTGGAGCGTGATCACCAGCACGGTGTTGCCCACGAACACGCCCGAGGACCAGGCCGGGGAGGCGTGCAGGTGAAGGACGAGTACCGCGGGCAGGGCCACCTCCAGGACGTCGAAGCAGAACGCGTAGGGGAGGTTGGCGGCGCTCAGCAGACCGATCCGGCGCAGCGCCGGCCCGGCTGCCCGGCGGGAGTCCGTTGCCCGGCGGGAGTCCGTTGCCCGGCGGGAGTCCGCTGCCGGGCGGGGGCCGGCGCCGGGTGTGGGACCGGTCGCGGTGACCCGGAGCGAGTGCACCAGACCCGCCGCGACCAGGCACGCGGCGGCCGTCACCCCGGCGAGCAGCCGGATCGCGCCCGATCCACCGGCCACGGCGAAGGTGGCGAGCAGCGCGCCCGCGCCCAGGCCCGCGTTGCGCAGCGTGCGGCCGGCGGCCAGGGCCGCGTCCCTGACGCGCCCCTCGGTGAGCGTGCTGACCACGGCCGCGTGGGTGGTCGGCCAGGACTGGCTGCCGATCCCGAGCAGCACGGCGGCCGCCGTGAACCCGCCGAGGCCGTCCGCCACGAGCAGCGCCACCGCGCCGGCCGCCCGGACCAGCAGGGTCGCCGCCGCCGGGAGGCTGCGCGCGCCGCGGTCGATCCAGCGTCCGGTCAGCGGGAGCACCAGCAGGCCCGCCACCATGCCGACGGACATCGCCAGACCGACCGTGCCCGCGTCGAGCCGCAGCACGCCGATGCCGTAGAGCAGCAGGAACGGGCGGAGCAGACCGGTCCCGAGGGCGTCCACCAGCAGCGCGGCCGCGTAGCGGCGGCCGCCGGCGGCGGTGAGCAGGGCGAACAGCGCGGCGGGGTCGGTGAGCAGCGCGGCGGCCCTCGCCCGCGGCGGCTCGTCGGGACCGGTGCGTACGGGGACGGGGCCGTCGGGTTCGGTGCCTACGGGGCCGTCGGGCTTCGGACGCGGCGGGCCGTCGGGCTCGTCGTGCGACCGGGTGGGCGGGGCGGTGGGCGGGTCCGACGGGCGGCCGTCACGGGCGGCGCTGCCACCGGAGCGGGACTTCTGCTGGAGCGGGGTCATGGCCGGTACCGTGCGCCCCGGAACCGTCCCTGAGCACGTCGATTGACGACTCCCGTCAATCGAGCGCGGAGCCCCCGCACCCGGCTGGCAGGATCAGGGGGTGAGCCTCAGCATCGACGTCACCGCGCTGCCCGACGGGCACCTGCACTTCACGCCCTCGCCGCTGGCCGAGCTGACGGCGATGCTGCACGTCCTCGCTGAGCCCGGGCACCATCCCGCACTGCACGGCTGGGCGGCGAGCACGGCGGCCTCGATCTCTCCCGAGCTGTCCGAGCGCCTGTCGGAGGCCGACTTCCTGTGGCGGTCCTCGCGCGCCGACTTCCTCGTCCCCGGTCTGCCGGGGGCCACCCTGGCCGACGAACTGGACGCGGTCGACCGGATCGACGACGAACTGTACGTCCGGGCCGCCGTCACGATGAGCTGCGGGACGTCCCGGCTCGGCGACCGCCGTGCCTCGCCGCTCACCGACCCGGTGGCGCAGGAGCGCGCCCGGGAGCTCGCGCTGGCCCGGGGGCCCCGGCAGGCCGACTTCACCGAGCGGCTGTTCGCCGACCCGCCGGCCGTCCGGGCCCTGGTCCGGCGGATGCTGGAGGAGTGCGGGGAGGCCTTCTTCACGCAGGCCTGGCAGCGGGTGCTGCCGGACCTCGCCGCCGACGCCCGGCACAAGGCGGACCTGCTCGCCCGGCACGGCGCCGAGGAGGCGCTCGCGGCGGTGTCCCCCTCGGTGGCGCTGGAGGAGCTGGCGGACGGGAGGCGGCGGATCGTCGTCGACAAGCTGCAGGACAACGCCACCAGGGCCGCCGCCGGGGGAGTGACGTTCATCCCGACCGCGTTCGGGTACCCGCACCTGCTGGTGGTGCACGCGGCCGGGTGGCGGCCGGTGGTGCAGTACCCGATCCCGGAGGGCGGGCTGCCCGAACCGGTCTCGCTCGCCGTGGTGCAGCAGCGGCTGGAGGCGCTGGCCCATCCGGTCCGGCTCCGGCTCGCACGCACGATGGCGCGCGGCCCGCACACCACGGGCGAGTTGGCGGCGGCCTGGCACCTCAGCGCACCCGAGGTGTCGCGGCATCTCGCGGTGCTGCGCCGGGCCGGGCTGCTCACCACCCGGCGGCGCGGGCGGTACATGCTCTACCAGCTCGATCTGACGAACAGCGCCCGGCTGGGCTCCGACCTGCTGGAGGCGGTGCTGCGCTGACGGTGCTGACGGTGCCACGGGGGCGCGCTCGGTGGGGCCCCAGGGCGTGCGGCGCCGGACGCACCCCCGGGTCGGGTCGGCGGCCGGGAACAGGAGGGCAAGGGGAGGCGTTCGAGCGATCATGATCAATGACGATGCACCGGCGGCCGTTCCCGAGACCGACATCCTGCGCTACGCCGCCTTCGCCGGCGACCCGGCCGGTGGGAACCCGGCCGGTGTGGTGCTCGACGCCGCCGGCCTCTCGGCGGAGCGGATGCTCGCCATCGCCGCCGAGGTCGGTTACTCCGAGACGGCCTTCCTGGTACCGGACGCGGCGGCCGCCGCCGTCGCGGGCCGGGCCGGGGCCGGCTACGCCGTGCGGTACTTCAGTCCGCTGCTGGAGGTGCCGTTCTGCGGCCATGCCACCGTGGCCTCCGCCGTCGCGCTCGCCGAGCGGTCGGGCCCCGGCCGCTACGTCTTCGCCACCGCGGCCGGCGAGGTGCCGATCGACGTGGACAAGGGCGCGGACGGCACGCTGCGCGCCACCCTGACCAGTGTCGAGCCGCACGTCGAGGAGGTGAACGAGGCCGATGTCGCCGAAGCGCTCGCGCTGCTCGGCTGGTCGGCCGAGGAGCTGGACGCGGCGCTGCCGCCGCGGATCGCCTACGCCGGTGCCCGGCACCTGGTGCTGGCGGCCGCCACCCGTGACCGGCTGGCCCGGCTGGACTACGACTTCGACGGCCTGGCGGCCCACATGACGGCCCGCGGGCTGACCACCCTCCAGCTGGTCTGGCGCGAGAGCGAGCACGTGTTCCACGTCCGGAACCCGTTCCCGGTCGGCGGCGTGGTGGAGGACCCGGCGACCGGCGCGGCCGCCGCGGCCTTCGGCGCCTACCTGCGGGAGCGGGGCGCGGTGACGGTACCGGCCGTCCTGACCCTCCACCAGGGCGAGGACCTCGGCCGCCCGGGCGTGCTCGGCGTCGAACTCCGCGAGGGCGACAACCGCGTCCGGGTCTCGGGAGCGGGGGTGGCGATCCCCTAGTGCGGTGACGGCACCAGGTCCACCGGGGGTGCGGCCACGCAGCACCGGGGTGCCGCGTGGCCTGTCGAGGGCGGCTCAGCGATCGGCGTCGGGTAGTGGTCCGGCCCTGGTGACGAGTCCAATCCACTGATCCGGCTGATCGGCGGGCTGCCACGAGACCTCCAGCGCCCGGTGGGTGAGCTCTTCCGCTCTGCGGTGGAGTGCGGCCTGTGCGGTCTCGGGCTCGCACGAGGGCGCGGGGTGGTCGAGGGCACCGTCGGCGATGCCGCCCGGGGCTTCGAAGGACACCGCGAACCGCCACCGGTCCGGCGTGCGGTAGAGGATGAGCGCCCTCGGCGTCCCGATCGTGCGCCAGTACGGCTTCCGTGCTCTTCCCATGACGGAAGTGTCGGCAATGACTGTCCGGCGGCGGTGGCCGGGGCCCGTCCGCCCCGGCGGCGGATCCTCGTGCCGTCGCGGGCGGAGAGGCCGTCGGGGGTCAGGTGGACGGCGCGCCGTCCGGGCGGGCGGCCCGGATCGGTCGGAGCGCGGCGAGCGTGTCGGGGCTGCCGGTGCGGCGCCGGTCGCCGCCCCACGGGGTGTCCTCGCCCGTCGAGCGGCAGCCGTGGACGTCGTGACGCGGTGGGCGCGGCGGTCGTTCGCCGGGCGGCCCGGCCCGCCGGTGGGTGCGGGCGAAAACCCGGCGACGTCGGCGGTGGTCCGCCGGATACTGGTCGCTCATGGATGAGGTCAAGATCGTCGTCGCCCATGCCGAGCGGGCGACGCTGCGCGTCGGCGACGTGTTCCTGAAGGTGGACGCCGATCAGGGGCGCATCGACATCGAGGTCGAGGCGATGTCCCTGGCGCCGGTTCCGACGCCGGAGGTCCTGTGGCGCAAGCCGCCCGTGCTCGCGCTCGCCGCCGTTCCGGGCAGCACGCTCGGGCGCCTCGGTGGGCCGTCGACCGGGTCGTCTGCGGCGTGGGCCGCGGCGGGCGCCGCCATCCGGGAGCTGCACGACGCGTCGCCGCCCTCCTGGCCGGGCCGGGCCGGCCGGAGCATCGCCGCGCTGGCGGCGGAACTCGACTCCGAGTGCGCGTCGCTCGTGACGAACGGCGTCCTGCCCGCCGACCTGGTCACGCGCAACCGCCGGGTCGCCGAGGCCGCGTTCCGGCCGTGGACTCCGGCCTTCACGCACGGCGACCTGCAGATCGCGCACGTCTTCGTCGACGGCGACGAGGTGACGGGCATCATCGACTGGTCCGAGGCGGGCCGGGGCGATGCCCTGTACGACCTCGCCACCTTCACGCTCGGACACGAGGAGCACCTCGACGACGTCATCGCCGGCTACGGCACCGCCGTCGACCTCGACGTGATCCGCGCGTGGGGGTCGTTGCGGAGCCTGCTGGCGGTCCGCTGGCTGGTCGAGCACGGCTTCGACCCCTTCACACCGGGCTGTGAGGTCGACGTGCTGAGATCCCGGATGTGAGGCGGCCCGGGCGCACCGGCCCGTGGGTGTTCGCCCGGGGGCGGCGCAGGGCGCGGGAAAACCGGTTGTGCCGGTGGAGCGGGATGTCCGAACCTGCCCGAATGGGACAACAGCGCGGTCGCACGGTCGGCATCCATCTCACCCACGAAGGCGAGTACCTCGGCCCGGTGGGGCCGTTCGAGGTCGACGGGGGGTGGTGGTCGGCCGCCGCGCCGGTGGTCGAGCGGGTGTCGGAGGAGCTGGGGGTGCCGGTGCTGGTGCTCCGGCTCGCCGAGGTGGCCGAGGGTGGCGGCGGCAGTGGCGGGCATGTCGTCTACCACGTCGAAGCGTTGGAGCGCCCGGCCGGACTGGTGCCGCGTCAGCAGGGCGCCGACATCGCGGCCCTGCTCGGACCGGCCGAGCGCCGGGCCGGCTGGGCCACCGCGTCCGGGCTGCGGTCCGCGCTCGACTGGGCGGAGCGGACGTTGCGCGAGGTGGGGCGCCCGGTGGCCGGTCCGGTCGAGCAGGTCCGGACGTGGAACCTGTCCGGTCTGTTCCGCTACCGGACGGCGACCGGCGTCGACGCCTGGCTGAAGGCGATCAACCCGGCGTTCAACTCCCGCGAGGGAGAGGTGATCGCGCTGCTCGGCAGCGTCGATCCCACGCTGGTGCCACCGGTGCTCGGCGCCGACCCCGCGCACGGGCGGCTGCTGCTCGACCACGTGCCCGGGGAGGACTGCTGGGGCCCGTCCGCCGAGGAGGTCGCCGACGTGGTGCCGCGGCTGGTCGCCGCCCAGGCGGCCCTCGCCGCCGACGGCCGGGCGGCCGCGTCCGGGCTGCGCGACCGCACCCCGCGCGTCCTGCTCGCGCAGGTGGACGCGCTGCTCGACCGTCTGGAGAAGGCGGCGCGGCTGAGTGCTGCGGCGCCGGGTGGTGCGGACGGTTCCGGCCCGGCCGGGGGGCCGCTGACGGTCGAGGAGCTCGCCGCCGCCCGGGCGCTCGCCGCCCGGCTGCCCGCGCTGGTCGCCGACCTGGCCGCCTGCGGACTGCCCGAGACACTGGTGCACGGGGACTTCCACCCCGGCAACTGGCGCTCCGACGGCACCCGGACGGTGGTCGTCGACTACGCGGACTCCTGTCTCGGGCACCCGGCGATGGACGGCCTGCGCCCCCGACAGTACGTGTCCGAGGAGCGGTGGACGCAGGTCGCCGAGGTGTGGTCGCGCGCCTGGCGGGAGCACGCCCCCGGGGCGGACCCGGAGCGGGCGCTGAAGCTGGTCGAGCCGCTCTACCACCTGGCCTACGCGGTGCGGTACCAGGAGTTCCTGGACCACGTCGAGACCAGTGAGCGCCCGTACCACGAGGAGGATCCGGTGAACGAGATCCGGGCCGCGCTGGCCCGAACGGGCGCGGGCCCCGAGGGCGCGGCACGGGGCTGAGCGGCGAAACCGTGCGGGCCGGCGCGGGCGGCACCCGGTGGGCGGTCGTGCCCGGTGGGCCGCTGCGCCCGGTGCGCTCGGCGGGCCCGCTGCGCTCGGCGGGCCGTCGGCGCCGCCCTCCGTGCTGCGGAGCGGCGGCGCCGACGGTCTCACTCGGACGGGGCGACCAGACGGCCGTCGAGGGCCGAGTGCAGCGCGAGTGCCTCGACCGGACAGAAGTCGACGGCCTCCAGGAGCTCCTCCGTCAGCCGTTCGCCGGCCGGCGCACCGTCGGGACCGGACTCCCGCACCGGGCGGGACAACCCGTCGGCGCCCAGCGCCAGCGAGCCGGGGGCGGTGAGCGCGCACATGCCCGAACCGATGCAGCGGCTCCGGTCGACCCGGACCACCACCGGCTCCTCCCGGGAGGTCGGCCCGGCGGCCGCCGTGCTCACCGCGTCCGCCTGGGTGGCGCCGCCCGCCGCCGGGGCGTGGCCGGCCGCGTCCGGCGTCACCAGGCGACCTGGAGCGTGTTCGGGCTGCGGGTCAGCAGCCCGCGCCGCCAGTCGATGGACTCCGCCGGCCCGGCGAGCCGGAGCGAGGGCAGCCGGCGGGCCAGGCGGTGCAGGGCCAACTCCAGTTCCATCCGGGCCAACCAGGCGCCCAGGCAGTGGTGCGGCCCGGCGCCGAAGGTGTACATCGGTGCGGCCAACGGCGAGAACAGCTCGGTCAGCAGATCTCCGGTGAAGACCTCGGGGTCGTGGTTGGCGGTCCGGGTGTCGGCGGCGACCACACTGCCCGCCGGGATGACCACACCGCCGATCTCCACGTCCTCCACGGTGTGCCGGAACAGGCCGGGGAGCACATCGCCGTCCCCGAGCGGGACGGCCCGAAGCAACTGCTCGGTGGCGGCGGCCGCGCTCTGCTCGTCGGAGGAGAGCCGGTGCCAGGCCTCGCGGCCGTCGCCGAGCAGATAGACCAGGGCGTTGCCGAGCATGGTCATGGTCGTCTCGTGCCCCGCCACCACCAGGCCGATCACCAGCGAGACCAACTGACGCTCGGTGATGCCGTCGCTCTCCCGGGCCGCTTCGAGCAGTCCGCTCACCAGGTCGTCGCCGGGCGCCGTCCGGCGTTCGGCGATCAGGCCGGCACCGAAGTCGGCGAACTCCTCCATCGCCACCCGGACCGCCTCGGCGGAGTGCGCGGTGGTGGAGAGCGCGTGGTCGCTCCAGTGGGCGAGGCGCTTGCCGTCCAGGCCGTCGAGGCCCATCAGCCGGCTGATCACGGCGACCGGCAGCGGTCGGGTGTAGCCGGAGATGATGTCGACGGGGGAGCCCTGGTCGATCAACTCGTCCAGCAGCGCCTCGACCACGGAGGCCACCCAGGGGCGCCAGCGGGCGATCGCGCGCGGGGTGAACGCCCGCTGCACCGTGCGGCGCAGCCGCTGGTGGTCGGTACCGTCGAGGTTCAGGATGCCCTGGGGGTCGTCCAGGAGGTTCGGGGCGAGCGTGAGCGGGGGCGCGTCGGGCGCGTACAGCGGGGCGCGGCCCAGGCGGGGGTCGGCGAGCACCTGTCGCACATCGGCGTGACGGCTGACCAGCCAGACCGGGGTGCCGGTGGGCAGCGCGCCGAGGCGCGGCGGACCCGGTTCGAGGCGGCGCAGGCAGTGCAGCGGCGGCAACGGGGGCAGCGCGGTCGCCGTGGTCGGGTGGGGCAGCGTGGTCGGGTGGGGCGGGCCGGGCGTGGGGGCCTCGGCGGGGCCGGTCGTGGCACGGGTGGCACTGTTCTCGGCGGACATCCGTACTCCAGACTCCAGGGCGGTGGGCCACAGGGGGTGGCCCGACGGGGGGTGGATCCGGGGAGGTGCGCGGGGAGGGGATGGGTCGGTCGGGCCGGGGCGATTCGGTCAGGTCGGCCGGGGCGGGTCGGGTCTGGGTCGGGTCCGGGGCGGGTCGGGTCCGGTCGGTGAGTTCGGGCGCGTGGGCGGACGGGGCGGGTGAGTCGGACGGGTCGTTACGACCGTACGTGGGCACCGAGCCACAGTCAGCAACGATTCCAGCCAACGCGGGGTGGTTGGGGGGCCGATGACGGGCGCTCGGCTCCGGCCGCGCGCCCCTGACGCCCGTGCGGCGGTGAGCGGGATCACCGGGGCCGTTCGCCGGGTGCGGCCCTGCCCGGACGATACGCTTCGTGGGCAAGTCGTTTGTCGCAGGTCACGCCGGTGCAGAGCCGCATCGGCCGACGGAGGTGGAATCGGATGGCCCAGCAGGTGAAGGCAGTCATCGCGCGTGCCAAGGGCGCGCCCGTGGAGGTGACGACGATCGTCGTACCCGACCCCGGGCCGGGCGAGGCGGTGGTGCGGATCCAGGCCTGCGGCGTCTGCCACACGGACCTGCACTACCGGGAGGGCGGGATCAACGACGAGTTCCCGTTCCTGCTGGGCCACGAGGCGGCGGGCATCGTGGAGTCGGTGGGCGAGGGCGTGACCGAGGTCGCCCCCGGTGACTTCGTCGTCCTCAACTGGCGCGCGGTCTGCGGCCAGTGCCGCGCCTGCCGGCGCGGGCGCCCGCAGTACTGTTTCGACACGCACAACGCCAAGCAGCGGATGACGCTGCTGGACGGCACCGAGCTGTCCCCGGCCCTGGGGATCGGCGCGTTCGCGGAGAAGACCCTGGTCGCGGCCGGCCAGTGCACCAAGGTCGACCCGGCGGCCGAGCCGGCCGTAGCGGGCCTGCTGGGGTGCGGGGTGATGGCGGGCATCGGTGCCGCGATCAACACCGGCAACGTCGGCCGGGGCGACTCCGTCGCCGTGATCGGCTGCGGCGGGGTCGGCGGCGCGGCCGTGCTCGGCTCGCGGCTGGCCGGCGCGGCGAAGATCATCGCGGTGGACATCGACGACCGCAAGCTCGCCACCGCGCGCAAGCTCGGCGCCACCCACACCGTGAACTCCCGCACCACCGACCCGGTCGAGGCCATCCGCGCGCTGACCGACGGCAACGGCGCGGACGTCGTGGTCGAGGCGGTCGGCCGCCCGGAGACGTACAAGCAGGCGTTCTACGCCCGCGATCTGGCCGGCACGGTCGTCCTGGTCGGCGTTCCGACGCCGGAGATGCAGCTGGAGCTGCCGCTGCTGGACGTGTTCGGCCGGGGCGGCGCGCTGAAGTCCTCCTGGTACGGCGACTGCCTGCCGTCGCGGGACTTCCCGATGCTGATCGACCTCCACCTCCAGGGCCGCCTGGACCTCGGCGCGTTCGTCACCGAGACCATCGGACTGGACAGCGTGGAGCAGGCGTTCGCGCGGATGCACGAGGGCGATGTGCTCCGTTCGGTGGTGATCCTGTGAGCGGCGCACGGATCGACCGGCTGGTCACCGCCGGCACCTTCGACCTCGACGGCGGCAGCTGGGAGGTGGAGAACAACGTCTGGATCGTCGGTGACGACGTCGAGGCCGTGGTGATCGACGCGGCCCACGACGCCGAGGCGATCGAGGCGGCCCTCGGCGGGCGTCGTCTGCTGGCGATCGTCTCCACCCACGCGCACAACGACCACATCGACGCGGCCCCGGACCTCGCGGCCCGCACCGGCGCTCCGATCCTGCTGCACCCGGACGACCTGCCGCTCTGGAAGCTCACCCACCCCGACCGGCTGCCGGACGGCGAACTCGCCGACGGCGGGCGGATCGAGGTGGCCGGCACCGAGCTGACCGTGCTGCACACCCCGGGCCACGCGCCCGGCGCGGTCTGCCTCTACGCTCCGGACCTCGGCACGGTCTTCACCGGCGACACCCTCTTCCAGGGCGGCCCGGGAGCCACCGGCCGGTCGTTCTCGCACTTCCCGACCATCATCGACTCGATCCGGGACCGCCTCCTGGCCCTCCCCCCGGAGACGGTGGTCCGCACCGGCCACGGCGACCCCACCACGATCGCCGCCGAGGCACCCGGGCTCCCCGAGTGGATCGCCCGCGGCCACTGACCCCCCCCGACGTCCCACGGCTCCCGCGGCCTGCCGCACCGCAGGGCAGGACGCCCGGTCGGCCCGCCGGTACGACGCCCGGCCCGGTGCTCAGAGCACCGGGCCGGGCGTCGTACGATCGCGGGCATGGCCCATGATCCGCGCGAGCTCGACGACGCCTTCCTCGCCTTCTGGCGGGAACGGCACATCTCCACCCTGACCACCCAGCGCCCGGACGGCTCGCCGCACGTGGCGCCGGTGGGCGTGACGTACCAGCCGGAGACGGCGACCGCGCGGGTGATCAGCAGCCGGACCAGCCGCAAGGTGCGCAATGTGCTGGCGGCCGGGGCCGAGGGCATGCGGGTGGCGGTCTGCCAGGTGGACGGCGCGCGCTGGTCCACGCTGGAGGGCGTGGCCGTGGTGCGGGACGAGCCGGACGCGGTGGCCGACGCCGTCCGCCGGTACACCGAGCGGTATCGCGAGCCCCGGGTGAACCCGGACCGGGTGGTCATCGAGATCACCGTGGGTCGGGTGCTCGGCCGGGCGTAGCCCGCCGCGACCGTGTCGACGCCACCCGCCGCCGCGGCCGGTGGTGGGCGCCGCTGGTGGGCGCCGGTGGTGGGGGTTCGGTGGTGGGCTTCGTGGTCCTGGTGGTACCTCCGTGACGCGGGTGTTTATCGGTCGTTGATCGCCGGCGCCTAGCGTCAGAGGCATGGACGAGGGAACGGTCGAGGAGCAGGGCGTGCGGGCTCTGCCCGAAGGGCGGATGACGGAGCAGGACGCGGAACAGTTCCGCGTGCTGCTGGCTCGCCTGGGGGAGTCGCTGACGGAGGACCGCCGGGCGGCCGCCCAGGCGTGGTCCGATGTGTGAGGCCGGGTCGGTGGCCGCTGGTGGCTGCGGGACGGTCGCGGTGCTGCCGCTCTGGCAGCGCGGACCGGTGTCGGGTTCGGTGTCCGGCCCGGTGTCGGGCCTGTTGCCGGGCCCGTCGCCCGTGACGGTGCCGCCCCCGGCCGAACCCGCCCGGGGCGCGGGGACCGGCCCGCAGGTGGGTGTCGGCCCGTAGGTGGGCACAGGCCCGTAGGTGGGCGTCGGCGTGGACGCGGGCTACTTCACGAAGCGGACCTCCGGGTAGTTCGCCGAGGGGCGGTTCAGTTCGGGGCTCGGACGGCCGAGCAGATGCCGGTCGAAGAAGGCGCCCAGATACGTCCGGGTGGCGGCGAGCGCGCGTTCGCCGCCGAGGCTGCCGTACTGGCCGTGCGCGGTCTCCGGCGGGATCTGGTCGCGCACCCCGAAGGCGTCCAGCAGCCAGGGCATGTCGCAGTAGGACAGGTGACCGCCCTCGGGGAGGTCCAGCCAGCGCTTCCAGCCCGTCAGGCGCTTCCAGGTCTCCTCCCAGTTGGCCGCCGCCCCGGGGGCGTCGTTGCTGCGCCGGGCGCTGAGCAGGAGGACCGGGCGGGCGAGGCCGTCCGTGGGCAGCGGGGTGAAGAAGTCGCCGTCCAGGTTGGCGGCGGCGCGGATCCGGCTGTCCTCCCGCATGGCCTCGACCGCGCTCGCGCCGCCGAGCGAGTGGCCGGCCGCGCCGATCCGGGACGGGTCGATCCGGAGACCGCGGACCGGTCCCGGGCCGGGGGCGGTCAGCCGGTCGATCAGGAACCGGATGTCCCGGGCCCGGCTGAGGGTGACCTCGGGCCCCAGCCGGTCGTCCGTCCGGCGGCAGATCAGGCAGGCCTCCACCCGGCCGTCGGGGAACTGCACGGCCGTCTCGTAGGTGTGGTCGAGGGCCGCCACCGCGTAGCCGCGCGCCGCGAGGTCCTCGGCCAGGCCGGTGAGCGAGGTGCGGCTGTAGCCGAAGCCGGGGGAGAGCACGACCAGCGGGTGCCGGCCCGGGGCGGGCGTCGCACCGGCCGCGGCGCCGGTGCGCACGGTCGCGAGCTCCGGGGTTCCGAACAGCGCGGTGGACAGCTCCGCGGACATGTACGGGGCCCGCGCGCCGCGTGAGGACAGGGCCGGGTACCAGAACGTCACCATCAGTTCGCGGGTGGCCGCGTCGGCGCGCCAGGGGTCGCGCCGGCCGGTGTCCACCAGCTGGGCCGAGGTGGTGCCGACCGGCCGGCGGGAGGTGGGCGCGGGGACCTGTGGTGCGTCGGGGGGTGCGGCGGCGGGCAGCGCGGCCCGGCCGGTGGCGGGGACGGGCGCCGCCGTCGCGGCCTGCGGTCCGACCAGACCGAGCAGCAGGGCGACGGGCAACAGGAGGGCGAGGGCGAGGGGGAGCGGTGGCGCGGCAGCGCGGCGCCAGGGAAGCTTCGACATGACGCCACGTTAGATCGTGTGCGGTCGGCGGGTCGTCGTGCGTACGGCGGAACCGCCGTACGCCGCAGGTCGGAGCCGCCACGCCCGGCGGCCCGGCCTCGGGGACGACCCCGCCTCCCCCTCAGGTCGTCACCTCGGGTTGACTCAGGTGCCCCGTGCCGAGCGGGAGTTGCCCCGGCCCGTACGGGGCGCCGCGGAGTTCAGCAGCTGCCGCAGTCGCAGCCGCCGTCGCAGCCGCAGCTGTCGCAGCACCCGCCGTCCCCGCAGCAGTCCCCGCAGCCGTCGCAGCAGTTGCCGCAGTCGCAGCAGTCACCGCAGTCGCCGTCGTGCCGCTCGCACCACCCCTCCTTGCGCTCGCGCGAGAACGGATCGTCGTGCGAGCAGCACATCAGCTGGCAGGTGCAGGCCATCAGCGCCCAGACCGCGCAGCCGGCTAGCAGGTTGCGGCGCTGCGGGGGCTTGCCGCCGGGCGGGGTGAACCCGGGGCCCTGCGGCACCCAGGGCGGGACCGGCGCGTTCGGACCGGCCGGCGGTGCCTGGTCCGGGTCCTGGCGGGGCGGGTCCTGGCGGGGCGGTGCCTGCCGCGGGTCGGCGCCGAGCGGAAGCCGTCCGCCGTTCCGGTCCTCGACGGCCTTCTGCTCGGCGGCCTTGTGCCCGGTGCCCCCGTACTCACCGCCCCCGGACTCACCGCCCCCGTACTCACCGGCCCCGTGCTCGCCGGCCCCGTGCCCGCTGTCCCCGTGCCCGTGTGGGGCGGAGCCGTCGGCGGGCGTCGTCCGGGTGCGGCAGGAGGCGGTGTGCGCGGCCGGGCCGAAGACGCGCTCCACGGCCCGTTCGGTCTCGTGCCCCAGCAGGGCGTGCACCAGGGCGCGGTCGGTCAGCTCCACCTCGCGCAGCGCGAGCCGGATGCCGTGGACGGCGTCCCAGCAGAGGCGTTCCGCCTCGGCCCGGTCGGTGCCGGTGGCCGTGAGCGGGTTCCAGGCACCGTTCGCGGCGTCCTCGGCCTGGTCCTCGGCGGCGTCCAGGAGGTGGGCGAGGCGGCCGAACAGGCGGCCCGCCTCCGCCAGCGGTTCGGTGTTGCCGGGCCGGCCGGCCAGGGCGGCGGTGTGCGCGAACGCCGCCGCCGTGGCGCTCTCGGTGGGCTCCGTGACCAGCAGGACGGACCCGCCCGGCGGCAGCCCGCGCTCCAACTCGGCCTGGCGGGCGGCCGCGTCGAGCAGGACGGTGGTGTCGAAGCCGACCGCCGAGGCGCCGCCCGCGCTCTTGCGGTCCCAGCGCCTGGTCATCGCGCGGGCCCCGGCGGCGACCGGTCGGCGGGCGAACACGCCGTCCCGGTCCTCGACGTGGTCGCGGATCTTCACCGAGGCGAGCGCCAGCGAGACGGCGGCCGCCAGCCGGGCCCCTTCGCCCTTGGCTACCGGGGCGGTGCGCATCCCGCGCAGCGGGCAGGGCCCGGCGGTGCGGCGCCAGGAGGTGTCGTCCTTCGCGCTCTGCGCCTCGACCAGGACCGAGATGATCAGACCGTCGTAGTTGGTGGCCGTCCGGGCGAGTTGGCCGTGGTCGTCCCGGAGTGCCAGGCAGAGCCCGCACAGATGGGCCGTCCACGAGGCCCGCAACCGTTCGGACAGCCGGTGCCGACACGGCCTGATGATGCCGAACATGATCCCCCCTGTCCTGCGGGCCAGTCGGCCCGCAGTCGCGGACATCATATGATCGGCGGTTCACCGTTCCGGAAGGGGCGCGCCCGGGGGAGGAGCTTGGCGGTGGAGCGGCCGGTGGCCGCAAGAACTGCGCACGAACCGGGAGTTCGAGGGTCGCAGACCCCGGGGCCCGGTGGTGGCCCCGGAGTCGACGGCTAGCGGGGGCGAACGCCTCAGGAGACCGGGGGCGAAGGCCTCAGGAGCTCCGGCGGGTCAGCCGGTGAGGACACCGGAGAGCTCGGTCACCGCCGTGGTGTTCCTCGCCGGGGGAGCCGTCACCTTCACCGCCTTGCCCAGCTCGCTGAAGGCCACCGTGGTGACGGAGTGGATCGGGCTCATGTCCAGGGTCAGTTGGACCTTCACCACCCGGCCCTGCGGATCGACCCACACCCCGGCGGGGATCGGCAGGTCGGAGCCGCTCAGGCTCCGGTACGTCTCCAGCTTGCTCCGAATCTCCGGTGCCAGGCGCAGCGTGACGGCGTCGGTGGTCAGCATCCCGTCGTAGCGCGTGGCGCGGACCCCGCTCACCTCCTCCTCGCCGCTCCGGGTGACCCGACCCAGGGTGGAGATCTGCTGCAGGACGTGCTCCGGGTCGTTGACCGGCGACCGGAGCAGGGCGTGGGCGATGGTCCGGTCCCGGTCGATCGCCGCCCAGGTCCCCGACGGCACACCCGCCGAGCCGCGCACGTACACCTGGCCGTCGGCGAAGATCTCGTCGAGGTGGCTGATCGCGCCGCCGGGGAGGTCGACGCCGAGCTGACCCCGGTCCGCCGCCAGGTCGAAGTCACCGGAGACCGCCAGGTCGTACGTGGTGTCCCCGTTGGTGAGCCGCACGCTCTGGTCGACCCGGGCGCTGGTGCGGCCCGTGGCGGCCGCGGCCTCGCGCACGACGGTGGCGGGCTCGACGGTCGGCGTCGCCGAGGGGGTGGGCGTCGGCGGTGCGGCGGGCGTCGGCGACGCGGTGGACGGGGTGCCCGACGCGGAGGCCGTGGCCGACGGCGCCGGGGCGCTCGCGCCGGTGGTGGAGCCGGCCGCCGCCGGGCCGCTCGCGGACGATCCGGTCGTGGCCCCGGTGGTGGCGGACGAGCACCCGGCGGCGCACGCCAGTGCGAGCACGGTACCGACGAGACCTGTGGAACGACGCACTTCTACCCCTGACACGGTGACGCGATGATGCCGGCCGGGCCCACCGCGCGCCGCGGCGTCCCCCCCGTTGCGGTGCGCGCGTTCGCCCACACCCGACGCACCGACCCTATCCGGCCAGGTCGGGGCCGTGCCGTCAGGGCCGGTCGCTCCGTGGACCGCGGAGACCCTGTAGCTGATCCCATATCCGGGATAGCATCGCGAATATGGGAATCGATACGGCCGCCGACGAGCGGCTGGCCAACCGCCTGGCCGAGCTCCGGGTGGAACGCGGATGGACGCTGGAGGAGTTGGCGCGACGGGCGGAGGTGAGCCGGTCCACGCTGTCCCGGGTCGAGCGCGCGGAGGTCAGTCCGACCGCCGCCCTGCTCGGCCGGCTCTGCGCCGTCTACGGGCGCACGATGTCGCGACTGCTCGCCGAGGTCGAGTCGGCCCCGGACCGGCTGGTCCGGGCCGGTGAGCAGCGGATCTGGCGTGACGAGGCGACCGGGTTCGTCCGGCGCTCGGTGTCTCCGCCGGACGGCTCGCTGCGGGCCGAGATCATCGAGGGGCTGCTGCCGGCGGGCGCCGACATCGCCTACGACCGGCCGTCCGTCCCCGGCCTGGAGCATCATCTCTGGCTGCTGGAGGGCCGGTTGGAGCTGACCGTCGACGGCGAGCCGCAGCAGCTCGCGGCCGGTGACTGTCTGCGGTTCGTCGCGGACAGCACCCGCTTCCGCAGCCCCGGCCCGGAAGCCGCCCGGTACGCGCTGGTGGTGGTCGAGCCGTGAAGTCGCCGGTGGGCACGGCGGTGCCCCGGGAGCGCTTCGACGCCGTCGGGCGCCGCGTCCTGCTGGTCTGCGTGGCGGGCGGGTTCACCACCCTGCTCGACCAGTCCGTCCTCAACACCTCGATACCGGCCCTGCGGGAGGGCCTGCACGCCCAGCCCGCCCATCTCCAGTGGATCGTGGCCGGCTATTCGCTGGCCTTCGGCCTGGCCCTGGTGCCGGGCGGGCGACTCGGGGACGTCCGGGGCCGCAAGTGGTTCTTCGTCACCGGCCTGGCCGTGTTCACCGCCGTCAGCGTGCTCTCCGCGACCGCCACCGAGCCCTGGGTGCTGGTGGCCGCCCGGCTGCTCCAGGGCGTCGGGGCCGGACTGGTCAACTCCCAGATGATCGGCACCATCCAGGACGTGTTCCACGGCCAGCTGCGGGCCCGGGCGCTCGGGATGTACGCCGTCACGGGCGGCCTGGCCTTCGCGCTCGGCCCGCCGATCGGTGGCGCGGTCCTGGCCGCCGCCGGACCGGAGCTCGGCTGGCGGCTGACCTTCCTGCTCAATGTGCCGTTCGGGCTGGCGACCGTCGTCCTGGCGGCCCGCTGGCTGCCGCGCCCGCGCCCCAGCGCCCGTGACGCCAACCTCGACCTGGTCGGCCTGCTGCTGGTCGCCGCGCTGACCCTGGTGCTGATGCTCCCCTTCGTGCAGCCGCCCGCCCTGACCGGCTGGCTGGCCTTCGCGTCCGGCGCGGCCCTGCTGCTCGGCCTGCTGGTGTGGTGGCAGCGCCGCCGCGCCCGCACCGGCGGGCACCCGTTGATCCACCCGGCGCTCACCCGGTCCGCGCCGTACGCGCTCGGTACGGCGGTGGCGATGGCCCAGTTCGGGTCGGCGGTGGCGGCCGGGCTGGTGCTCGCGATGTTCCTGCAGGACGGGCTCGGCCTCTCCCCACTGGGTGCAGCGCTGGTCGCGCTGCCCTCGGCGGTCTCCATGGGGGTCGCCTCGGCGCTCGCCTGGCGGGTGGTGCAGCGCTTCGGCCGGCGGACCGTCACCGCGGGCCTGACGGTCGCGTCGCTGGTGATGCTGACCGGCGGCCTGCTCGTGCGCTGGGGGCCCGTCGGCGCGCTGCCCTGGCTGCTGGCGGCGCTGCAACTGCTCGGCGGCGCCGCCGCCGGGGTGATGACCGCGACCAACCAGGGGTACGTGCTGCGCCACGCGCCCGCCGAGGCGGCGGGGGTGAGCGGGGCGATCCTGCAGATGGCGCAGCGGATCGCGGCGGCGGTCTGCGTCTCGGCGCTCTCCGGCGTCTACCTGCGCGCCACCGGGGGCGGTGGCGGCCACCGGGCCGCGTACGCGTACGCCAGTGCCGTCTGCGCGGCGGTCGCCGGCCTGGCGGTGCTGGCCTCGGTGCTCGCGAGCCGGGCGGCGGCGCGGGAGGACGACCGGCCGGGTCGGTCCGGCGAGGCCGCCGGCTCGGGAGGGAGGGCGGAGGTCCCGGGACCGGGCGGTCGGGCGGGGGCCACCGGCTCGGCGTCGACCGGCGAGGCCGCCGGGCCGGGTGAGGGCGGTCGGTCCGGCCAGGGCGGTGAGGTGCGGGCGCGGCGGTAGCGCCGAGCGCGCACGGCGCCGGCGCGGCCGGATCGAGCGGTGGGCGAACGGCGGGCCGGCAGCCGGTGATCACGGCATACGGTGACCGTCATGACTGTTCATCGGACTGTCGAGCTGCCGGAGGTCACCCTCGCCTACCGTGAGTCCGGCCCGCCGGGCGGCCCGCCGCTGCTCCTGCTGCACGCGCTCGGCGAGCGGGCCACCGACTGGGACGGCGTCCTGCCGGACCTCGCCCCGCACCACCGCGTCCTCGCGCTCGACCTGCGCGGCCACGGGGACAGCGGGTGGCCCGGCCGGTACGGCGTCGGACCGATGCGCGACGACGTCCTCGGCCTGCTGGACGCGCTCGGGTTGGAGCGGGTCGATGTGGTCGGTCACTCGATGGGCGGGGTGGTGGCGTACCTGCTGGCCCAGGAGCACCCCGAACGGGTGGGCCGACTGGTGCTGGAGGACGTCCCCGCGCCCCACCCGCGCCCGGCGAGCCCGGTGGCCGACGGGCCCGCCGAACCGGTCGCCTTCGACTGGGCGGTGGTGAAGGCGGTCAAGGAGCAGATCGACACCCCCGACCCGCGCTGGCTGGAGCGGATGGCGGCGATCGTCGCGCCCACCCTGGTGGTGGCCGGCGGCCGGGCGAGCCATGTGCCGCAGGACCGGCTCGCCGAGCTGGCCGAGCGGATCCCCGACTGCCGGGTGGTCACCGTGGAGGCCGGCCACCTGGTGCACCACGCCCGGCCGGCGGAGTTCGTCGCGGTGGTCGCGCCGTTCCTGGACCCCGCCGACCGTCTCGGCTGACCCGCTCGCCGGCCGCCCGGCGACAGCCCACCGGCCCGGCGAGCCGAGGCAGCCCACCGCCCCGACGAGACGCACCGCCCCGGCGACGTGACGACGAGCCGGGGTCAGACGCCGTGCTCGGCCGGGAGCCGGCCGGCCCGGACGGCCGCGACCAGGTCGGCGTGGTCCGCCTCGGTCCGGTCCGCGTACGCCACCGCGAAGGCGGCGACCGCCTCGTCCAGGGCCTCGTTCTTGCCGCAGTAGCCGCTGATCACGCCCGGGTCGGCGGTGTGCGCGTGGGCCCGGGCGAGCAGGGCGCCGGTGATCCGGGCGTAGTCGTCCAACTGGTCGGGCAGCAGTGCGGCCGGGTCCACGCTGCCCTTGCGGTTGCGGAACTGCCGCACCTGGTAGGGCAGTCCGTCCACCGTGGTCCAGCCGAGCAGGGTGTCGCTGACCACCTGCATGCGCTTCTGGCCGAGGACCACGCGGCGGCCCTCGTGGCCGTCCGGCACGGTCACCGGGTAGCCGGCGCGGGCCAGGTGCGGCAGCAGTACCGACGGGCGCGCCTCCTTCACCTGGAGCACCAGCGGCTGCTCACGGTGGTCGGTCAGCAGGACGACGTACGAGCGGGTGCCGACGCTGCCGGTGCCCACCACGCGGAACGCCACGTCCTGGACCTGGTAGCGGGCGAGCAGCGGGTGCAGCTCCGCGGGCACGGTGGTGACGTACTCGCCGAGCGCGGCGGCCACCGCGGCGGCCGTCACGTCCGGGACCTCGCTGAGCACCGGGGGCGCCGCCGTGAACCGCAGTCCGCCGTCCTTCGCGCGGACGGTGGACTTGGCGGCGAACCGGGCGCTGGTGTTGCCCAGCGCCTTGGCACCGACCTTCTGCAGGGCCTCGGCCAGGTCGTGCGCCTGGGCGAACGAGACCAGCTGGTCGTCGGCGACGGCGTTCCAGGCGTCCAGGACGGGCAGCTTGGCCAGCGTGCGCATGGTGCGGCGGTAGGAACCGGCGGCGTCGAACGCGGCACGCCGCGCGGTCGTCTCGTCGGCGCCGACCTCGCGGCCCGCCAGCACCAGGCTCGCGGCGAGCCGCTTGAGGTCCCACTCCCACGGGCCGGGCACGGTCTCGTCGAAGTCGTTTATGTCCATCACGAGTTGGCCGCGGGCGTCGCCGTACAGGCCGAAGTTGGCGGCGTGCGCGTCACCGCAGAGCTGGGCGGTGATCCCGGTGGTGGGTGTGCCGGTGAGGTCGGCGGCCATCAGACCGGCCGAGCCGCGCAGGAAGGCGAACGGGGTGGCCGCCATCCGGCCCAGCCGGATCGGGACCAGCTCGGTGAGACGGCCGGCGTTGGACGCCTCGATCGCCTCGACGGCGGTCGGGCGGTCGTCGGGGGTGCCGAACTCGGCGTGCCGCTCACGCGGGATGCGCTCGCGCAGAGCCTTGCCGCGCTCGCGGGCGTGACCGTCGTGGCGCGGCGCGAACCCGTCGACGGCGAACCGCCGCCCCGCTCCGGCCGCGTCCGCCCGCGCCCCGGACTCTTCCACCGCTTCGGTGAGCTGCGTCATCGTGCCCCGCCCCGTCCTCTGTCGTTCCCGCCCGCGACCTGCGCGGACCCGGCCCGTCCGCGGGCCGGGCAGCAGGTTACCGGTCCGCTCACGCGGCCCGTCGGGAGGGAGGGACGCCCGACGGCGGGTGGCGGTTGCGGGCGGGGGCCGGCGGATCCGGACGCGGTCCGGCGGGCGCACCTCGCCGTCCGTCACCGCGACGGCGCCGCGTCGGGCGTGCGCCGCCCACGGACCGCGGCAATGGCCGGCCCGGTCGGGGGCGGTCGGGCCGCGGACGGCTCGTCCTGTCCCGCCCGTCCCCTCCCTTCACCCCGTTCACCCCGTTCCCCCCGTTCCCCCCGTCCCGGAGCGGCGGACCACGATCCGGAAGCCGAGGTCCCAGTAGGCGTTGCACGGTGGGTCGTCGAGCCGGAAGCTCACATGGGTGGCCATCGGCTCGCGGCTGTACCAGGAACCGCCCCGCACCACGCGCTTCTCCAGACCGCCCGGGGCGTCGCGTTCGCCGGGGTCGCTCCACAGCAGTGAGCGGCTGGTGACCCACTCCCAGACGTTGCCGCCGAGGTCCTCGGGGCCCGGCGGGGTGGCACCGTCGCCGGTCGGCGCGAAGAAGCCGACCGGTATCGCGCCGAAGTTGACGATTCGGCTGTCACCGGGATCGGTGAAGTCCCGGACCAGACATCGATCGGGGTCGAACCGCCCGCCCCACGGGTAGTCGAGCCGAGGGCCGGCCCAGGAACGGCCCGCGGCCCACTCCCACTCGATCTCGGTGGGGATCGCGACGGTGTCGCGCTCGCCGATCCGCCCCTGGTCGCGCAGCCGGTGCTGCAGCCAGGCGCAGTAGGCCTGTGCCTCCCACAGGTTGACGCCGACCACCGGTGCGGTGGGCAGGTTGAAGCGGGCGTCGCGCCAGTACAGCGGCAGACCGCGGGCCATGGTCCGGCGGGCGATCCGGGCCGAGGCGTGCTGGGCGTAGGTGGCGAACTCGGGCTCGCCGAACTCCTTCACGAAGTTGAGGTCCTTCTGCTGCTCCCAGAGCTCCACCAGCTCCCCGAGGAAGCCCTCGTCACCGGCCCGCCAGCGAGCGGCCTCGTCGCTCTGCCACCAGGCGGGCCGCTCGTAGCCGCCGTCCGCCACGAAGGCCTGGTACTCCAGGTTGGTGACCGGGTACCGGCCGATCTCGAACTCTCGCACCCGGACCTGCCGGGGCGGGTTCGACGGCACCCGCTTGGGGTCGTGCATGGCCAGCGGGCGGTCGGTGCCGACCCGGCCCCGGCCGCCCGGTACCACCACCAGTTGCCCGAGCGTTCCGAACGGATCGTCTCGTTCGGCGAACCGGGGGTCACCCAGCCGGCTGGCCGCGCAGAGCGCCCGCATCCGGGTGGCCCGGCCCAGTCGGCGGTCCGCGGCGAGCCGGGCCGCCACCTCGACCGCGAACGGCCACAGGCCGGTGAACTCGGCGTCCTCCGCTTCCGACGGCGGAGAGCCTGCCAGCGCGGACTCCAGCCCGTAGCGCCGGACCGCGGCGGTGCCCAGCTCCGCCAGCATCTCCGCCGCCAGACAGGCGCCCACCGCGCTGCGCTCCAGGTCCGCGCCCGTGCCCGTGCCCGTGCCCGTGCCCGCCGCGCTCGCGCCGCGCAGCAGCCGGCGTACCAGGATCAGCAGGTCGGCGAGCCCTTCCCGGGACATCTGGGCGATGCCGGCGGTGAACAGGAAGACGTGCCGCCAGGCCGGATCGAGAGCCAGGTCGAGCCGGTCGCGCGGGCTGACGTAGCCGGCCAGGTGGCGAGCCGCCAGGTACTCCTGGAAGCTCAGGTGGGCGAACTCGTACCAGCCCGCCTCCCGCTCCTGGAGCAGGCCGGCGGCGGTCCTGCCGGCCAGTCGGTCCAGATGGGCCGCGATCGCCGCGGCCTCCTCCTCGGCGTCCGCGCCGTCCACTGGTCGTCCGAACCCGTTCGGGCATCCCCGAGTATGCCGGGCGCCGGTTCGGGGTGCCACCACATCGGCCTTCCGCGCCGAAGCCGTCCGTCGTCTCGGTCGTGGTCGGGTTCGGTTGTCCGGTCGACGGCCGGAAGGGGCACCGGTGGACAGGGGCCCCTGAGCTGGCCGGCGTGAACGGGCTTCGGGGGAGTGGCGGTGTGCGGGTGGGCGCCGCGGTGGCGGCGGTGCTGACGGTGGGGGCCGGGCTCGGTGTGCGGGCGGTGGCGGGTGGTGAGGTCGCCAAGTACGCGGGCGACGCGGCCTACACGGTGCTGCTGTACGCCCTGGTGCTGCTCGTCGCGCCGAGGCTGCGCCCGTCGGTCGCGGCGGTGGTCACGGCCGGGCTGAGCTGGGCGGTCGAGCTGTTCCAGCTCACCGGCGTGCCCGAGGGCCTCGGCCGGCGCAGTGCCGTGGCGCGGTTGGTGCTCGGCTCCACCTTCGACGTGCCCGATCTCGGCTGGTACCTCGTCGGCGCCGGGGCGGCCGCCCTGCTGCACGGGGCGGTGCTGCGGCTGACGCGGTCCGGTCGGGCGCGGTCCGTCGTCGGATCGACGGGGAGCGCGCCCGGCCGGGCGTGACGGTACGTCAGAGCGGAAGCAGTTCCGGGCGCTTCGCCTCGACGTGGTCGCCGGAGGACTCGCCGCGCAGCCGGCGGCCGACCCACGGCAGCAGGAACTCGCGGGCCCACTGCAGGTTCTCCCGGCGCTGGTCGGCGGCGGTCTGGAACGGCAGGGCCGGCCACGGCGCCTCCGGGTCCTGCTCGGTGCGCAGGCCCAGCGAGCGGGCGGCCAGCAGGGCGACCCGCTGGTGCCCCTCGGCCGAGAGGTGCAGGCGGTCCTCGCTCCATGCCCGGCGGTCCTGCACCGCGCGCAGCGACCAGAGGTCGGCGACCTTGCAGCCGTTGCGGTCGGCGACGGCCCGCATGTGGCCGTTGTACGTGGCGATCTTGCCGCGAAGGTGCTTCAGCAGGGGCACGCCGCGGGTGTCGAAGCCGGTGCAGATGAGCACCGTCCCGGCGGATTCGGTGAGCTGGACGATGGCACGTTCGAAGCGCTCGGCCACCTCGTCCGGGTCGCTGCCCGGGCGCAGGATGTCGTTTCCGCCGGCGCAGAAGGTGACCAGGTCCGGCTGGATGCGCCGGACCTCGGGCACCTGCTCGGCCATGATCTGGTCGAGCAGCCGGCCGCGCACCGCGAGGTTGGCGTAGCGGAACCCGCCCGGCGGGCATCCGTCGGCGAGCAGTCCGGCGAGCCGGTCGGCCCAGCCGGTGAAGGCGCCGCCGAGGCCGGGGTCGTTCAGCCCTTCGGTGAAGCTGTCCCCGAGGGCCGCGTACGAACTGAGGTCAAGGGTCTCCTGGAGGTTCGGCATGAAGGAGATAGTTCACTGTCTCAAGTGACCTACGCCACCGTAGGTGGCCTGTGCGGGTACGTGAGATGGACCACGTGCGATGTCGGCGGGTATCGGGAATAACGGGGCGCGGGGTCGATCGCGGTGGCTTCGCCCGATCGGAGCGGACTGACGGATCATCAAGCGGACTTCTGATCGGTCGACTTGGGCCCTGTTGGTGATGTTCCGTGCGCCGGTGCGCGCGCCGGGTGCGCGGGGGGTTGCACCCGGCGGGGGCGGCCGCGCAGGTGTGCGAACGGCGCGGCCCGGGCAGCCGCCCTCTGGGCTGCGCGCGCGCCGGGGGTCCCCGGGCGCGCCCCGCTGCCCGGCACCCGGGGCCGGGCGCACCCGGCGGCCCGGCACCCGGTACGCCGGCACCCCGGTGGGCCCGCACCCCAGTACCCCAGTACCCCAGCACTCCCAGTGCCCCAGCACTCCCGAACCCCGACTTCCCGGACAGCGGAGGTAGCCGCATGCCGAATCGAACCCCGGAGCGCACCGCGAGGCCGCGGCGCTACCTGATGTGCCGGCCGACGTACTTCACCGTCGACTACGCCATCAACCCCTGGATGGACCCCGCACGGCCGACCGACACCGATCTCGCCGTCCGCCAGTGGGAGCGGCTGTGTACGACGTACCGCAGGCTCGGCCATACCGTCGAGCTGATCGAACCGCTGCCCGGCCTACCCGACATGGTCTACACCGCCAACGGCGCCACCGTCCTGGCCGGCCGGGCACTGGTCGCCACCTTCCGGCACCCCGAGCGGGCCGGTGAGTCCGATGCCCACCAGGCGTGGTTCCGGGCCGCCGGATATCGGGAGGTCCACCGGGCCGGTCACGTCAACGAGGGGGAGGGCGACCACCTGGTGGCCGGCCGGCGGGTGCTGGCCGGCACGGGCTTCCGCACCGATCCGGCGGCGCACGCCGAGGCCCGGGCGCTGTTCGGCGTCCAGGTGCTCAGCCTGACGCTGGTCGACCCGCGCTTCTACCACCTGGACACCGCGCTGGCCGTCCTCGACGACGACCACGTCATGTACTACCCCGCGGCCTTCTCGCCCGACAGCCAGGCGCTGCTGCGCAGCCTCTACCCCGACGCGATCCTCGCCGACCGCGCGGACGCCGAGGTGTTCGGCCTCAACGCGGTCTCGGACGGGCGGCGGGTCCTGCTGCCGGAGGCCGCCAAGGCGCTGGCCGGCCGGTTGGTCGAGCACGGCTACGAGCCGGTGCCGGTGGACGTCTCCGAGCTGCTCAAGGGCGGGGGCGGCCCCAAGTGCTGCACGTTGGAGCTGCGGCCGGCCTGAGCCGCGGCGCTCGGGCCGGCGGGTCCGGGTCCGCAGGCCGCCGCGCCGGGCGGGTGCGTGGCGCGGCGGCGTGGCGCGGCGGCGTGGCCGGGGGAAGGGGAGGGGGAGCGGGAGGGGCTCAGGCGTCCTGGCCCAGCCAGAGGTCCGGTCCGAATACCTCGTAGTGGATGTCCGCGGCCGGTACGCCCGCCGCGAGCAGCTGTGCCCGTACCGAGCGGAGGAAGGGCAGCGGGCCGCAGAGGTAGGCGACGGTGCCGGGCGGGACCGGCACCGTGGCGAGGTCGACCAGTCCGGTGCGCTCCTGCGGCCAGTCGCCGAGCGGACGCTCGTAGAAGACGTGGGCGACGGCGTCCGGCAGCTCGGCGGTGAACCGGTCGAGGTCGGCGCGGAAGGCGTGCGAGAGCTGGTCGCGGTCGCCGTGGACGGAGATCACCGTCCGGGGGGAGCCGGCGGCGGCGAGGTGGTCCAGCATGGCCGTGATCGGGGTGTTGCCGATGCCGGCGGAGGCGAGCAGTACGGGGCCGGTTCCGTCCGCGAGGGTGAGGTCGCCGAGCGGCGGGGCGAGTTCGACGACGTCGCCGGTGCGCAGGTGGTCGTGCAGGTGGCCGGAGACCTCGCCGGCCGGCGTCCCGTCGGCCCCGGAGGCGGCCCGCTTGACGCTGAAGCGCAGGGCGCCGTCGGCGCTCCCGGAGAGGCTGTACTGGCGGATCTGCCGGGCGCCGTCCGCCATCGTCGCGCGCACCGAGACGTACTGGCCGGGCCGGGCGGGCGGGACCGGGCCGCCGTCGGCGGGGCGGACCAGGTAGCTGGTCACCTCGTCGGTCTCCTGGTGGCGGGCGACCACGGTGAAGGGGCGCCAGAGGTCCTCCGGGTCGCCCGACCACGCGGCGGCGGTCTCGGCGCGGAGCCGGTCCTCGATGGCGATCAGGGCGTTCGCCATCAGCCAGTACACCTCGTCCCAGGCGGCGGCGACCTCCGGCGTGACGGCCTCGCCGAGCACCTCGACGATCGCGGCGAACAGGTACGTGTGGACGGTCCGGTACTGGTCGTCGCGGATGCCGACCGAGACGTGCTTGTGCGCGATCCGGGTGAGCATGGCGTCCGGCCGCTGGTCGGGGTGGGCGATCAGCGCGGAGGCGAACGCGGCTATCGAGCCGGCCAGCGCCTGGCGCTGGGTGCCGTTGGCCTGGTTGCCGCGGTTGAACAGGTCGCGCAGCAGCTCCGGGTGGTCGGCGAACAGCTTGTCGTAGAAGAGCGGCGTGATCTCACCGATCGCGCCGCCCACGACGGGCAGGGTGGCTTCGACGATCTCGGCGGACTTGGCGGACAGCATGGGGCTCGCTCCAAACTGGTATCTGAGAGTCGCATTAAAGGCCGTGCGGAGGCGCGACCCGGCGGTGCGGCGGGACGGTGGGCGGGGAGGGTCGAGGCAGGGGCCCGGGTGGGATCAGCCGGTGGGTCGGCCGGTGAGGCTCAGCAGGACCGGTCCGGTGGGCGGGGCGACCAGGTCGTCGATCGAGAGTGGGTCGAGCGAGGCGAAGAACGCCTCCTGCGCGGTCCGCAACGCCCCGCGCAGCCGGCAGGCGGCCCGCAGCGGGCAGGGCGGCTCGTCCTCGCAGCCGACCACGTCACCGACGCCCTCCAGCTCGCGCAGCAGCGACCCGACCGAGCCGGTCCGGCCCGCGAAGGTGAGGGCCAGGCCCCCGCCCCGCCCGCGTCTCGCCTCGACCACGCCGAGGTGCTGCAACCGGCTGACGACCTTGGCGGCGTGCGTGTACGGCACGCCCACGGACTCGGCCACCTCGCGGGTGGTCGGGTTCGTGTCCTCGTCGAGGACCGCCAGCCGCATGGCGACGCGGAGGGCGATGTCGGTGCTCTTGGTCAGCCTCACGTTCGAAAGGCTAGCGAATGCGAATCCTGGAATCCAATTTCCTGCACACTCCGACCGCGCCCCGGTCCGGGCGCGGTCGGAGGGCGGGGTCGGAGGGCGGCGCCGGCGCGCGGGACGGGGCCGGGTCGGCGGGCGCGCGGGACGGCGCGCGGGCCGGTGGGGCGCCCGGCGGTCCGCGGTGCGGCCGGTCCGGGGCCGACGCGTCACTGTACCGGTGGCGCGCGCCGGCTCTGTCGGAGTCGTCCGCCAACTGCTTTACTGGGCGCTCTTGTTGGCAGGTACATTCGTTGACGACCGGGGGACGTCATGGACAGCGAAGCCCAGCCACCACCACCGCCACGGCCGGCAGCTCCACCGCTTCCGCCACGGCCCGCGCGGCCGCCCGTCGAGGACAGGACGTACGGGGGCCTGTACGCCGGACCGCCGCCCGCTGCCGGAGCGTCCTACGGCGGCGCGACACCGTACGGCGGGGCACCGTACGGGGGTGCGTTCCAGAGCGGCCCGCCCGGCCCGGCCGGCTGGGGCCACCCGCCCGGCCCGCTCGCCGTGCCGCCGCCCGGCGCCGCGCCGCCGCCCGCTGCCGGGTTCGGACGCGGCGGCGCGTACGGCGCAGCCGGCGGCCGGCCGCCCACCCCGGCGACGCCGGAGAACCTGTCCGACCAGGCCGGTCCCGTCCCGGGCGACGCGACCCGCTACCTCTGCGCGGCGGCCTGGCTGGACCGGGACTTCCGCGCGGACCTGATCGAGGAACTGGTCGAGCAGTCGTTCCGGATCCCCGCCCCGTCCCCGGGCACCGATCTGGTCCGGGTGCTGCACGAGGCGCTGACCGCCCGGCGCTGGGAGGCCTGCGCGGGCGCGGCCTTCCTGGTGGTGCTGGCGGCCGGCTTCCCGTTGCTCGGCCCGGTGGCGGCGATCGCGGCGATCGGGGTCGTCGTGCTCCTCGGCCTCTTCGGCGGGTACGGCACGGACCGGATGGACCATCGGATCGGCCTGTCGCTGGAGCGGTTGGCCGTCGTGCGGCCGCCGCGCCGGAGGGCGGCCGGCCGTGCCGAGGGCGTACGGCAGCGGGCGGTCGCGGCCCTGGTGGTGCTGGTGCTCGTCGTCATGGCGTTCCGCTACCTCGAAGACACGGCCGCGAGCCGGATCGAGGACCTGGGCCCGGAACTGCGGGCCCAGGCCGGGCCCGTCCTCGTCGAGCTGGTCGTCCTGTGGCTGATCGCCGCTGTGCTGCGGCTGGCGATCCGCCGCCGGCTGGCCGCCCTGGCCGGGGGGCCGCCCGGACCGGACTCGAAGCCGTACGGCCGCCGCGCCGCCTGGCTGTACGACCGGCTGCGCGAGCAGCAGAGCGGACCGGAACTGCTCTACCGCAGCCGGGCGCCGCTGGTCGGCCTGGGCCTCGCGGGGCCCAGCTGGCGGATGACCTTCGAGCTGAGGCCCGCCGCCGAGCGGGCGGCCCAGGGGCTGCAGGCCGAGCCGATCGACGCCTCGGTCCTCTACCGGGCGATCGCCGCGCGGGTGCGCCAACTGGCGCAGGACACCCGCTATCCCGATGATCCGCTGCGCGGGCTCTCCGTCGCCGACCGGGTGTTTCGGCCCAGCATGCGCCGTGACGACCCCCGGCACTGGCGCGGCGCGATGTCCGCCCGGGCCGGTGACCAGGTCCTGCTCGAACCGGCGTGGGCGGACCTCCTGGGCCGCTCCGGGCACGAGCGGCTCCGGCACTACCTGGCGATCAGGGTCGGGTCCTGGCAGGAGGAGGTGGTGGTCACCGTGCTGGTCCGCACCACCACCCGGGGCGGGCTGCTCTACCTGGAATGGCTGCCGTACGTCCTGGCGCCGGTCGATCAGGCCTACCACGTCGTCGACCACCTGGGCCGGCACTCGGCCCTCGGCGACTGGAACAACGCCCTCGGCTGGGCCGCGCGCCGGCTGAGCCGTGACATCGCCGTCGCGGTGGGCCAGGTGAGCCGGGCGTGGAGCTCGCGCGGGCACGCCGCCACCCATGCGCGCCGTTACCGGCAGATCCTGGGGGCGGGCTACGCCGTCGACTACGCACCGCGGTCGAGCGTGCGGGAGTTGGGCGCCGCGGACGAGTTCCAGCACATCTTCCAGGCGCACGACGTGCAGCGCTTCCTGAACACCGTCACCCAGCGGGTCTTCAGCGCGGTGGGCGACGAACTCAGGGCACGCGGTTACGACAGCGGTGCCTTCGAGGAGCAGTCGCAGAACATCACCAACATCAACAACGGTGGGGTCCAGGTCAACAACAGCACGGTGAGGGGTCCGGTCGCGGGTGGCGCCGGCTCCTCGGTCACCATCCGGACACCGTAGAAGAGACCGGCGAGGAGTGGTTCTGATGGAGCAGCAGGCGAACGTCCCGGCCGGTGGCCCGCCCGGGCCGCCGGCGGTCGGGAACCGGAACGCCGGTGGTGTGCAGGTGAACGGCAGTACGGTCATCGGCCCGATCGCCGGCGGTCAGGGGGCCACCGTGCAGATCGGCGTCGGGGGCGACGCCTGGGCCGCCGCCGCGACCGGCCCGGACGGGCTGCGCGCCGCGGCGGAGTCCCTGCGCGCCGCCCTGACCCGGTTGCGGACCGAACAGCCGGGCGCGGTGGCGGAGGAGGACGCGGTGGACGCCGACGCGGCCCTGGCCGGGATCCTGGAGGAGACGGCGCGGGACCAGCCGCGCGAGGGCGTGCTCCGGCGCCGGGTCGGCACCGTCGTCGACGCCCTCCGGTCGGTCGCGCTGCTGGCGGCGGCGGTGACCGGACTGGAGGCCGCCTTCACGGCGTTGATCGGTTAGGCCGACGGCTGGGCCGGCCCCGGCCGTCGGCGGTGGGTGGCACCCGCCGGGCAAGCGCCGCCGGACCGGACCGGAGGCCCCGCCCGGCGGCGCTGCCGAGGCGCGCCGCAGGCACCCGGTGTCGCCCCCGGGGCGGTCCCGGGGGCGACGCGGGGGCTCAGCTCCGGACCGTCTCCGGCCGAGCCGCCGCCCCGGGGGCCGCCGGCGTGACCGCGTCGGCGGCGGTCGCCGAACCGCCGAGCAGGACGGGGACGGACCGCCGGGCCGGGACGAGCAGGGCGGCGAGGGCGGCCGCCAGGCAGAAGACGGCGAGCAGCGTGAACCCGTCGGTGTAGCCCGCGGCGTAGGGCAGGCCGGAGGGCTGGAGGTGGCCGGTGACCAGGCTGGTCATCAGCGCGGCGCCGATCGAGCCGCCGATGGTGCGGATGTTGGCGTTCATGCCGGTGGCGGCGCCGGTCTGCGCCGCGGGCACGCTCTGGACGATGAGGTTGCTCATCGAGGCGAAGGCCAGACCGATGCCGAGCCCGAAGACGCCCGCCGCCAGGGCGACCTGCCACGGCCGGTCGTGCCAGGCCGCGAGCATCGCGCAGGCGGCCGAGCCGAGAACGGCGCCGGTGATGAGCTGGGCCTTGGCGGGGAACCGGCCGGCCAGTCGGCCGCCGAGGATGCCCGCCACGAACATGGTGACCAGCATGGGCAGCATCAGCAGTCCCGCGCCGGTGATGCTCGCCCCGAAGCCGTAGCCGGCCGAGGAGGGCGTCTGCGCGAAGCCGGGGAGGAAGGCCCAGACCGCGTACATGCCGCCGCCGAACAGCAGGGCGGCGGTGTTGGTCGTCCAGACCGCCGGGAGGCGCATGATGCGCAGGTCGATCAGCGGGTTGCGCGAGCGGGCCTCGACCAGGGCCCAGAGGGCGAACAGGACGACGGCTGCCAGCAGCAGGCCGAGCACGCCGGCGGAGCCCCAACCCCACTTCGAGGCCTGGCTGATGGGGAGCAGCAGCGCCACCAGCCAGCCGGAGAGCAGGACGGCGCCGAGCCAGTTCACCCGGCCCGCGCCGCCGGCGCCCTCGGGACGCTCGGGCGACTCCGGGATGTAGCGGTACGCGATCACGGCGGTGACGGCGACGATGATCACCGGGAACCAGAACAGCCAGCGGTAGTCCAGCGCGCCGACGATCGGCCCGGCCAGGACCATGCCGAGGCCGCTGCCCACCGCGATGACGGCGGACAGGTTGCTGATCCCGGTGGCCACCCGCGCGGCGGGGAACTCGTCGCGGATGATCCCGAAGGAGAGCGGGAAGAGCGCGCCGGCGATGCCCTGGATGATCCGGGCGATGATCAGGACGGTGATGTTGGGGGCCACGGCGGCGATCAGGCAGCCCACCAGCAGCGCGCCGAGCGCCGCGACCAGGGTGCGCTTCTTGCCGACCAGGTCGCCCACCCGCCCGAGGATCGGGGTGAAGATCGAGGCGGAGAGCAGGTAGGCGGTCATCACCCAGGTGACGGTGGCCTGGGACGTGTGCATCGCGTGCTGGACGGTCGGCAGGGCGGGCGTGATCAGCGACTGGAGCAGGGCGAACACGCCCGCACCGGTCGCGAGGACGCCGAAGGTGAGGCGATTGGACGGGCGGCTCATCGGACCTTCTCGGGGCATGGGGGCACGAAGGGAGCGCGTGCCCACGGGATGCGTGCGGTACGGGAGTACGGGAGTACGGAGGTACGGGGAAGCGGGTGCCTCGCCGAGCGCCGCGCGGCGAGGTGCTGTGCCGGGTGTGCCGTGCCGTGCCGCGCTGTGCGGCGAACGGGAACCTGGCGAACGGTCGCGTGCGGAGGTGGAGCCGCCCGGCGGGCGGCGTCCGGGGCCGGGTCCGGTGCCGGTGCCGGATCGACGAGGGGGCTGAGGGCGGCCCCGCCGGGTACCGCGAAGGGGCGGGGGCGGGGCCCCACTGCTAAAGTTGAGGCATGCCTCCAGATTAGCGGAGGCATACCTCCGCTTCAACCCGGTGTCCGAAAAGAGATCCCCAGTGACGGAACAGGTCGTGGTCGGCGAGTTCATCGCGGCCCAGCGTCCGCGCCGCGCCGATGCCGCGCGCAACTTCGACGCGCTGCTGGTGGCCGCCCGCGAGGCCTTCGCCGAGCACGGCGCCGAGGCCTCGCTGGAGGACATCGCCCGCCGGGCCGGCGTCGGCATCGGCACCCTCTACCGCAACTTCCCCACTCGCAGGCACCTCTTCGAGACGGTCTACGCCAACGAGGTCAATGAACTGAGCCGGTTGGCCGAGGAGTTGTCGGGGCGCGCGCCCTGGGAGGCGCTGGCCGGCTGGCTGCGCCGGTTCGCCGCCTACACCCTGACCAAGCGGGCGATCCGCGAGGCGCTGGAGGGGGAGGAGTCGGACATCTTCCTGGCCTGCCGTCAGTCGATGTTCGACGCCGGTACCCCGCTGCTCCAGCGCGCGCAGAACGCCGAGGTGGTGCGGGCGGACATCTCCATCGACGACCTGCTGCGCCTGGTCTCCGGCGTCAGTTCGGTCGCGTTCCCCGACGAGGGGCAGCGTGACCGGGTCCTGGCCATCGCCCTGGACGGGGTGCGGACCGGGTCCTGACCGGTCACCCCCGTCGCCGGAACCGGAACCGGGTCCGGTTCCGGCGCTCGCCGGTCCGGCAGTCCCGGTGGTCCCGGCCGCGAGGGTGTCGGCGGCGTCTCCTACCATGACGGCCATGAACGCTGAGGGGTCGGACGCACGGCTCATCGACGGCCGCTTCGAACTGCTGCAACGGCTCGGCGGTGGAGGCATGGGCCTGGTCTGGCGCGCCCGGGACAACGCGCTCCACCGCGAGGTGGCCCTGAAGGAGGTCCGCCCGCCCGATCCGGCGATGGCGGCCGCCGACCCGGAGGGCGCGCGGGAGCTGCGCGAGCGGGTGCTCCGCGAGGCGCGCGCCCTGGCGCGGCTCCAGCACCCCCATGTGGTGATCATCCATCACATCGTCGACACCGCCGACCACCCCCACCCCTGGCTCGTCATGGAACTGGTCACCGGCGGCAGCCTCGCCGACCGGCTGGCCCGGGGCCCGCTCACGGTGCCCGAGGCCGCCGGGATCGGCCGCGGGGTGCTCTCGGCGCTGCGCGCCGCCCACGCGGCCGGCATCCAGCACCGCGACGTCAAGCCCGGGAACGTCCTGCTGCGACCGGACGGCACTCCCGTCCTCACCGACTTCGGCATCGCCGCCATGCACGGCGCCACCGCCCTCACCAGCACCGGAGCCCTGATCGGCTCGCCCGAGTACATCGCCCCGGAGCGGATCCGCGGGTCCGAGGGCGATCCCTCCTCCGACCTGTGGTCGCTCGGCATGATGCTGTACGTCGCCGTCGAGGGTCACCACCCGCTGCGCCGGGCCACCACGCTCGCCACCCTCGCCGCCGTGCTCGACGAGCCGCTGCCGCCGCCGGTGCGATCGGGGCAGCTCGGGCCGCTGCTCGCCGCCCTGCTCGCCAGGGACCCGGCGGCCCGGCCGGACGCGGAGCAGCTCGACCGCGCGCTCGCGGACGCCGAGGCCGGGGGCGCTCCCGGGCCGTCGTACGGTCCGGCCCTCGGCGCGGTGGCCTGGTCACCGACGGGGCTGGACACACCGCGGCCCGCGCCGGCTCCGTGGCCGGGCGCCGACCGGGCGACGTTCGGGCTGTCGCCCGGTGCCGGTGCCGGGGCCGCCACCGGTCCGGCGTACGGCTACGGCGACGGCTGGGGCCACGGCGCCGGCCCGGTCGACGCGCCGGTCCACCCGGGCGCCACCGGCCCGGTCCACCCCGGGTCCACGGCTCACCCCGGGTCCACGGCTCACCCCGGGTCCACGGCTCACCCGGAGTTCCCGACCGACGCGACCCCGCCCGGCCGGGTGGTCCCCGCGCCGCGCGGCAGGCGGGCGCGGGCCGTGGTGTTCTCGGTCGCCGCGGTCACGCTGACCGGCGTCCTCGCCTGGAACCTCCGGCCCGACTCGGGTGCCCCCGGCGGTTCCGACGCCGCCGCGCCCCCGGCGGCGTCCAGCACGGGGGTGACCGGGAGCGCGGACCCCGGTGCGCCTGCCGCCGCCTCGACCGCCGCCACGCCCGCGCCCGCCGCCTCCTCGCCGGGGGCGACCAAGTCCGCGCCCCCGTCCGCCGTTCCGCCGGACTTCCTCACCCCGGCCGGGGTCCGCACCACGGTGGACGCCGTCCGCCCGTTCCTGGCCGACTCCAAGATCACCGACCTCACCGTCTACCCCACCTATGCGAGCGCCACGGGGCCGACCGCCGCCGACGCCACGGTCTACGACCGGCTCGACTACCGCGCCGGCAAGGTCACCCGTACCCCGGGTGGCACGATGACGTCCCGGGACAAGACGGTCGACCTGCGGAGTTACGACTGGGAGATCATTCCGGCGCTGCTCCAGAAGGCCCAGGACACGCTGAACGTCCCCAACCCGACCAGCCGCTACCTGATCATCGGCCCGGACAGCCTCGACGGTACGCCGAGCATCCGGGTCTACCTCTCCGGCCCGTACGGCGGTGGCTACCTCGCCGCCGACACCAAGGGCAAGGTGAAGCGCTCGTTCCCCCGGGGCGGCTGAGCCGCGCCCGACCCGAGCGGCCGCGCCGGCTCTTCCGGCGTGGCCGCTGTTCGGTGTGCCGTGGGCCCGGTCCGGCTCCCGCCGGGCGAACGTCAGGCGTGGGACGTTCGCCCGGGTCGGCGGCAGGCGCCACGGTCCGCGCCCGGCCCGCCGACCGCGCTCCCCGGCCGCCCGCAGCCGCCCGCCGACCGCGCGGGGCTGACCGGTCACTCGGCTGCTCCCGCGCGGTGCGGCCGACCGGTCACCGGCCACCCCGGGGCCGGAACGTGCGCGGGACGGCTCAGCCGGGCGCGGCCAGCGTGCGGAAGGCCAGGAGGGCGATGTCGTCCCGGGTGTCGGCGACCTGGGCGAGCACGTGGTCGCAGAGCTCGTCCAGCGGCCGGTGACCGGCCTCGCCCGCCGCCCGCGCCAGCCGCTCCAGCCCGGCCGCCAGGTTCTCCCCGGGAACCTCGACCAGCCCGTCGGTGTAGAGCAGCAGGGTGTCCCCGGGCGCGATGTCCGTCCAGTGGGTGTGCCGCTGCTCGGCGGGGGCGACGCAGAGCGGCACATCGCTGTCGGCCTCCTCGGTGCTCAGGAACCGGGGCTCGCCCGAGGCGGGCACCAGCAGCGGCGGCGGGTGCCCGGCGTTGGACCACGCCGCCCGCCAGCCGTGGCCGTCGCGGACCAGGTTCAGGTGGACGGCGGTGGCGAAGGCGGCCACCCCGAGGCCGTCGGCGGCGGTGTCGAGCGCGGTGAGCGTGTCGGCGGGCGTGTGCAGGTGGGTGCGGTTGTACGCGACGGACCGCAGCATGCTGCGCAGCTGCCCCATGGTGGTGGCGGCGGTGAGGTCGTGCCCCGCCACGTCGCCGATGGTCAGGGCGAGCGAGCCGTCGGGCAGCAGGAACGCGTCGTACCAGTCGCCGCCGACCTCGGCGGCCCGGTTACCGGGCTGGTAGCGCGCGGCGAGCTCGGCGCCCGGCACGATCGGCGGGGCGGTGAGCAGCGCCCGCTGGAGGACGAGCGCCACCTGCCGGGTGCGCTGCAGTTCCAGGGTTTGGCGCAGTGTCGCCTGGGCGCGCTGGAGGACTTCCTGGAGCAGGTCGATGTCGGTCCGGCCGGGGGGCGGGGTGTCCTCGCAGCCGGCGGCCGCGGCGAGGGCGACGGTGGTGCCGTCGATCACGATGGGCAGCAGGGTGAGGCTGGTGGCGCGGGCCCGGGTCAGCCACTGGGCCGATTCGCGGGGGACGACGCCGGGCGGGATGTCGCCGACCGGGAAGGTGAGCAGGGCCGGGGCCTGGCGGGCGACGACCCGCAGGGCGGCGGGCCCGAGCCGGTAGCTCTGCTGGCGCAGGGCGGGCAGCGGTGGCAGGCCCGGCCGGGCGGTGGAGGCGATCCGGGTGCCGAGGATCTCGTCGGGCCGGGTGGTGTGTTCGCGGGTGGAGAGCAGGAACACCGTGCAGGCGTCGGTGAGCTCCGGGACGACGAGGTCCGCGACGGCGGCGAAGGCGTCGTCGGGCCGGGCGGTCTCGGTCACCGCGAGCGCCCCGGCGAGCAGGCGTTCGCGCAGCCGGTTGCGCCAGCGGTCCTCGATGTCGGAGGTGGCCCCGACCCACTCCACCGGCCGGCCCTCGCGGACGATCGGCACCGCGCGCGCGGCGACGTGCCGGTAGTCCCCGGAGGCGGTGCGCACCCGGAAGTCGTGTTCGAACATGGACGGCTCGCCGGTCGCCGCCTTCGTCCACTTCTCGGCCAGCCCGGCGCGGTCCCGGGGGTGGATGAGCTCGAACCACGCCTCGTCCATGGTCTCCCGCCAGGGCTGCCCGGTGAGCCGCTGCCACCCGGGCACGAGTTCGGCCATGGAGCCGTCGGCGCGGACGATCCAGACCAGCTGGGAGACGGCGGAGATCAGCGCCTCGTACCGCTCCAGGGTGCGCAGGCGGTCGCTGGAGAGCTGTTCGGCCTGTTGGGCGGCGTGCACCTCGGTGGTGGTGTCGATCGCGGCGATCAGGATGCCGGGGCCGAAGCGGGAGGAGATGGGTGAGCAGCTGTAGACGAAGTGCCGATGGTCGTCGCTGTCGTCCCCGGGCCGTTCCACCGTGCGGGGGGTGGTGACCTGGCGGGCGGTGCCGTCGGCCAGGACGAGGTCGAGCGTTTCGAAGAACCGCTCCACGCCGGGTTCGGCGAACAGTTCCCGGACGGGAACGCCGATCGAGCGCGGTCCGAAGAGCTCACGGAAGGCGTCGTTGCGGTAGACCAGGCGGTGTTCCCGGCCCGCGGTCAGGGCGATCGCCACGATCGCCCGGTCGAAGACCTCGGGTGTCAGTTGCGGATCGACCACCCGTGGTGCCCCCTTGTCCGGTGTTGTCTCCTGCGGCGGCGCCCGGGTGACTCGGGGCCGGGTGCCTCCGGGGCGGGTGCCTCGGGGCCTTCCCGCCGGTGGACGGCGTGGCCTCCCACCGGTCGGCGATCGCCCGCGGCCGTCCTTGGCACGATACGTTCTGGCCGGTGCGTCTGTACCGTTATGCCACGATTGTCGCCCTTGGGGAGGGTGGCAGGGGAGTCTGCGGCGACGGGGTCGCCGGCCGACCCACCGCCACGCCGGTGACGCGCGAACCGCGGCCGCGCTCCACCGCAGCGCCCTGGGCACCGCGCGGAGCCGGCACCCGGAACCTGTGCACGTCGCGGCGCCGCGACGCGTCAGGAGGCGCTACGGCCGCGGATCACCAAGGGTGACACCTGGCTGATCGAGTTCCGGCGGACGGGACCAACCGACCGGTGGTCGCGGGTATCGTGGGCTCGGGCCGTGACTGGCGCTGAGGTGGAGTACCACCGGGGAGCGGCCTGACGCATCGTCGATGCCGTGCGCCTGGGCACCTCACCGTGGAGCTCAGGAGTGGCACATGATGGAGACGCGGCAGGCGCGGCTGATGGCCGGTACGGATCTCGCCCGCCGAATGACCGGGACCAGCGCCGCACTGGCCGAGGACATCCGTCTGCGCACCGGGGTGTCCCCCTGTCTGGCGACTGTGCTGGTGGGAGAGGACCCGGCCTCGGTCACCTATGTCCGGATGAAGCAGGCCCGTTGCGCGAAGGCCGGCATCCGCTCGCGACACGTGGCCCTGCCGGCTTCGGTGAGCACCGGCGGCCTGGTGGAGGCCGTCACCGCGCTGTCCGAGGACCCGGACGTGCACGGCATCCTGCTCCAGCACCCGGTGGGAGCGCACATCGACGAGCGCGCCGCGTTCGAGGCGATCGCTCCCGAGAAGGACGTCGACGGGGTCACCACGCACTCCTTCGCGTCGATGGGGTTCGGGCTGCCCGGCTTCGTCTCCTGCACGCCCGGGGGGATCATGCGCCTGTTGGACGAGTACGACGTCGACCTCACGGGGAAGCACGCCGTCGTGGTGGGACGCAGCCCCATCCTGGGCAAGCCCGTCGGCATGCTCCTCCTCGGGCGGGACGCCACGGTGACCTACTGTCACTCCCGCACCGTCGAGCTGCCCTCGATCGTGCGTGAGGCGGACGTCCTGGTCGCCGCGGTCGGCCGGCCGCGCTTCATCGACGGGGCGGACATCAAGCCCGGCGCCGTGGTGATCGACGCGGGCTACAACCCGGGCAACGTCGGGGACGTCGACTTCGAGACCGCCCGGCACCGGGCGAGCCTGATCACTCCCGTCCCCGGTGGTGTCGGTCCGATGACCATCGCCGTCCTCCTCGCGCAGACCGTCGACGCGGCAGCACGTCAGCTCAGCCGGTCCTGACCCGGGAGGAGCCGGCGGCCCGGCGCGCGGTCCGCCGCTCGGGCCGCCGGGTCCTTCCGGGGTCAGGACGGCCGGGGCCCGCTCCGGAGGTGGCGTCGCGAGCGGATCCGTCGGCGTCAGGACGACATCGCCGCGCGGTCGGCCGCACTGCGGAGCACGCAGAACTCATTGCCCTCCGGGTCCGCGAGGACGGCCCAGCCGGCACCGTCGGGTTCCCGGCGGTCGTCGACGAGGGTGGCGCCGAGGGCCAGCAGCCGCTCGACCTCCTCCTCGCGCGTGGTCGTCGGACGCAGGCACAGGTGGAGCCTGTTCTTGATCGTCTTCGGTTCCGGCACCTGGTTGAAGTGCAGCAGCGGGCCCTCCGGCAGCATCACCTCGGTCTCCGGATCACCGGGCTTGTCCTCCGCGTGCAGGGGGTGACCGAGCACCTCGCTCCAGAAGCGAGCCAGTGCATGGGCATCCGCACAGTCGATCGCCACGTTCTGTATCACTGAGACCATGCGCACGAGCCTGCCCGACGTACGGCTCGGTCCGCCACCGGATCGCGGCCGGCTCCGTCGGGCCGGTGCGCTCCTCGTCGAGAGCCCGGGGATGTGTGCGCCGAGGACGTGCCGTGTCGCAGGACGGCTGCTACTCCACCCACGTGCCGTCGCGCATGATCACCCTGCCGCGCAGCTCCGGTTCGCCGCGCCAGGCGCGCACGGTCTTCGGCGTCACGCGAATGTACAGGTACGAATCCTCCTCCGTACGCGGGTCCCACCCGAACGTGGCGCTGAACGCCGCCGCCGCGTCGCCGGGCACGTCCTGGTCCGGGAACCAGGCGGCCTCACCCTGGAGGAGCACCACGTCGAACGTGTCGGGCAGCGCCAGGCGCACGCGTGGGTCCGCTCGGACGTTGCGTGCCGTCGCGGACGTGGCGGTGGTGCACATCCACACCGCCTGTCCGTCCCACCGGAACCAGAGCGGCACCTGGTGCGGCCCGTGATCGGGATGCGCGGTCGACACCCACGCGTCCCGCTCGCGGACGAGCCGTGCCAGAGTGTCGCGCCTGCGCTCCGCCGCCTGACGGCGAACGATTCCCGTGGTCTGCATGAGTGCCGACCCTAGTCAGCGGGTGCGGAGCGCACATGGGGCGAGGGACCTACTCCCGGCGACCGATGACGCCCTCGGCCTCCGACTCGGTGCCCCACGGGACGGCGGACGCCGGAGTAGGCGCCGGAAGTCGGACCCGCCGACTTCCGGCGCGCGGGCATCGGTGACGTGCGCTCAGTCGAGGACGGCGACGGCCTCGACCTCGACCAGGTGCTCGGGGACGTCCAGGGCCGCCACACCGAGCAGGGTCGCGGGCGGGGCGGCGGTGGTCCCGAGCTTCGACGCCGCTCGCGCGATTCCGTCCAGGAGCAGCGGCATCATGTCGGGTGTCCAGTCGACGACGTGGACGGTCAGCTTCGCGACGTCGTCGAACGACGCCCCGGCCCCGGCCAGGGCGGTGCCGACGTTGAGGTAGCACCGTTCGACCTGGGCCGCCAGGTCTCCCACGCCGACGGTCGCCCCGTCGGCGTCCCAGGCGACCTGCCCGGCGACGTAGACGGTCCGCGAACCGGAAGCGACCGCGACCTGCCGGTAGACGTCGATCTCGGGCAGCCCGGCGGGGTTCAGCAGGGTGATGGCCATCGTGCTCTCTGCCTCCTGTGCTCTCTTGCGGTGACTCGGTAACCGTAGGAGAGTGGCGGCTGACGTGGAAGAACGCACTTTTCGGTGACTGGGGAACCTCATGGTGACCAAGCAGCTCAGGGGCCCCAAGGGCCCGGTCGACGACGCGGACCTGACCCGCGCGGACTCCCTGGCACGGGAGATCTTCTCGGACATCGCCAACAAGTGGGCGCTCCTGATCGTCGAGACCCTGGGCGACGGCACGCTGCGGTTCACCGAACTGCGCGGCCGGATCGACGGCATCAGCCACAAGATGCTCACCCAGAACCTGCGCCTGCTGGAGCGCAACGGCCTGGTCGAGCGGACGGTGCACCCCACCGTGCCGCCGCGCGTCGAGTACACGCTCACCGAACCGGGCCGGGCGCTGCGCGCCACGGTCGACGCCATGTGCGACTGGACCCACCGGCACCTGGAGGCGATCGAGTCCGCCCGGCACCGCTTCGACGGGGCGTGACGGCCGGGGTGGTGCTCAGCCCGGGGCCGGAGTGTCGGCCCGCTTCGCCGCCTCGGCAGCGACCTGACGCAGCACCACCGTCGGCGACGGCATGACGGCGTACCAGGTGTTCGCGCTCTCGTCGGCGACCGGGGCCCAAGCTGCCACCACGGGGAGTTCACAGTGCTCGCCGGCCTCCAGCGGGGGCAGCGTCCAGGACATCGAGGGGGAGCGGCCGTAGTCCACGCCCCACGTGCGGGACGCGTGCTCGGACACCTCGTCGATCAGCGCCGCCCACCGCCGGGGTACCTCGCGCGCCTCGGCCGCCCAGCAGATCGCCTCCTCGTCGTTGCCCCCGACGGTGAGCCGGGTCGTCTCGTCCTCCACCGTGATCGCGGCCAGCCCCTGCCCCCCGTCGTACCCACTGTCGGCGCCCTCGGGAAGCGGCGCCGGCAGTTCCGCCGAGAACCGCACCCGCCCGAGCGGCGCGAGGGCGTCGATCCTCCAGACCGCCGCGCGGCAGTCGGTCAGCGGCCCCCAGGTCTCGGGGTCCAGCGTGGGATCGTACGGGGTCAGCAGCAGCTCGACGCGGGCCGCAGGAGTCACCCAGCGGGCGACGGTGCGATCGGCGGGCAGCCGGAAGAGCTCGTCGGGCGGGGGCGCAAGAGCGGTGTTCCCGATGGTCGTGGTGAAGGTCAGCGGGCCGAACGGCGTGTCGACAGCCGGCCGATCGGCGGAACGCAGGCGGGTGCGCGGGACGGTGGGGAGCAGCACCGCCCCAGCGTACGGTGGTGCGACCGGTCAGGATCCGCCGGAGCGAACCCTAATCGGCCCGGTCGCCCAGCCAGTCCTGGAGGAGGTACAGGGCGACCTGCTCCTCCTCCGCCGACTGGCGGGTGTCCTCCTCCCACGTCACCGTGCGGAAGAGTCCGGTCCGCCGCCACTCCTCCAGCGGCTCGTCGAGGTCCAGGCCCTCGGCCTCGGCGATGTACCGGCTCTCGGCGCTGTGGACCAGTCGGAGCTCGGCGCCCACGACGTGGTACTGGTCGTACTCCGGAAAGAGCTGCTCCTGTATCGGCAGGGTCCGGTCCAGCTCCACGCCGCCGAGATAGCTCGGGACCTCCGCCCGCATCAACTCGTCGAGGTCTGCGATCTGCTCCGTGCTGAGCCCGGTGACGGTGGACACGGCGATGTTGCGCGCACAGAGTAGCGCGGTGAGCCCCGGGACCGTCACGGACTTCCAGAGCGAGGGCGCCCGGGCCAGCAGGTGTGCGGCGATGTCGGCCGCCGTGGCCCCCACGTCGAGAGCCGGACCGAGGACCAGGCTCGCGACCGCCACGCCGAGGTCGCGACGGTACTCCGGGGCGATCCGCGTCGACCGGGCCAACACGGAGCGGTCGATCTGACCGGAGATCACCTGGTCCTCGTCGAAGAGGAGAGCGACGCCTGTACGACGCACGGTTGTTCCTTCGCGGAGTCGGGGGAGCGGTTGCCCGGTGCGTGTGGAGTGTTCGTTCTGGAAGTCGGCGGTGGTGAGCCCGGCCGGAGTTCGCAGCCTGGACGTTTCCGCGTGCTTCAGCTGGGACTGGAACGGGCTCTCGGGCTGACCGAAGACGAGCGCCGAGACCCGGACCGTGCCGTCCTCCAGGACCGCCGTCACGACGCCCAGCCCCGAGTAGACCAGTGGGTTCCGGGCGGCGGTGTGGAGCGTGCCCGAGGCCGTGGACGTGGTGAGCCATCGCGGGTCGAAGGTGATGATCACCCGGCGCTCGCCGATGTCGAACAGGAGGTGCGGGTCCTTCGAGAGGACGCCGGTGGGCTCGGTCGGGGGCATTCTCGGCGGGTTGCGGCAGCGCATTCTGCCCTCGAAGGAGACCAGGAGGCCGCGGTACACATCGTCGACCGTGTTGTCGGCGAGCTTCGTCGCCTCCTCCGAGTGCCAGGTCTCGAACAACGGCCTGACGTTCTGGACGAAGAGCCCGGGGGCCAGTGCCTGGCCTCCGAACGGCTTGGTGACGTCGAGTCCCGCCTTCGCGGCCGCGCTGATCACGGCCTTCCCGTCCGCGAGCATCGCGATCCGTGGCAGGTTGACCAGATCGACACTGGAGAAACGCGCCCGCCAGCTGCGCGACGACCTGCGCAGTCTCTCGGCGACGGCCTGATCGGGAAGGTCGGCTTCGTCGGGGAGGTCGGGTTCCCGGGCGGTGGTCACCATCACGACGTTCACGTCGCCGTGGATGCTTCCCGCCTGGATGGCCGGTCCGGACACCTGGCCCGAGAGGTCGTTGCGGACTTCCGTCGGAGCCGGGTGACCCGGGCCGCCGTCCCCCGTCGGTTCCACGTGCTGACCTCACTAGGGCTCACAACTGACTGATGAGCCACCGACCTTACCTCCGGCCCTCGTCCGACAGTTATTCGGCGGGGATGCCGCGGAGGAGGAAGGGGAGGTGGGCGCCGCGGGCGAGGGCGGTGAGGGCCTGGGCGGTGCGGCGGTGCTGGTCGGTGGCCATGGTGTCGGCGAGTCGGTCGGGTTGGACCCAGTGCAGGGCGATGATGCGGTGCGGGGGGCGGTGGCGGGTGACGGTGGTTTCCTGGGCGCGGGTGAGGCGGCCGCCCCAGTAGACGAAGTTGACGCCTTCGGGGAGGAGTTGGGCGTCGACGTAGTCGGTGGCGAGGATGGTGCGCAGGGGGAGGACGAGGCCGGTCTCGGTCTCGGTGTGGCGGCGGGCGGCGAGGTGGGGGAGTTCGTTGCGTTCGGCGCTGCCGCCGGGGAGGGTGCAGCCGGTCTTGTAGGTGGTCTCGACGAGCAGGACGGCGCCGTCGGTGTTGAGGACGAGGGCCTGGTGGCCGAGGCGTCGGCGGGGCGGGTTGGTGAGGATCTCGGGCAGGGGGTAGAGCACCGTGGGCTCCTTGGGGGAGTTGGGGGTGAGTGCCCGGTCCGGCTCGCGGCTGGGGTCGCGGGCCGGACCGGGCGTCCCGCGTGGCGCACCACACCGGCACGCGGGAGTTCGGGGGTCAGCGGCCGGGTGTGGTCGCCGACAGTCGGGTGAAGCAGGCGGGGAGTGCGGTGACGAGGCCGGTGGCGAGGAACAGGCCGGAGATGAGGAGGCGGGGTCCGAGGGGGCCGTGGCGGATTGGCCAGCAGGCGAGCGCGGCGGTGGCGGCGCTGAGGGCCGAGACCCCGAGGAGTGTGGTGAGGAGCCTGAACGCGGGGCTCACGCCGGATCGTTGGCGCGCGGCCGGCTGGGGCGCTGGACGTCGACGAAGCGGGGCCTGTCGAGCGGCCGGATGTGGTGGGGGCCGGTGGTCCACTCGCAGCCGCCGGCTTCGGGTCTGAGGTAGGCGGCGCCGCCGAGGGTGTCCATGTAGACGGCCTCGGAGGGCTGCCCGTTGGAGGTCCGGTGGGCGAGGTCGTGGACGACCTCGCCCACCGCGGGGGTGTACGCGGGCATGCGGGGGCGGCTGGGCATGGGGGCTCCCTTGGTAGCTCTGGGCGATTGGTCTGTTACGACCTGTATCCATGGTGGGGTGGATGGAGCTACGATCGGAAGCTACGGAACTGACGAGTTGGACTGGGTTCAGTTGAGGAGTCGCGTGAATCGCCGAGATCTTGATCCAGCGTCATCCCCGAGTGCTGCGCTGGGTGTTCAGCTGCGCAGGTCACGCGAGGCTCGCGGCCTAACCCAGGTGCAGCTCGGCGAACTCATCAGATTTTCAGCGTCCTACATCTCGCGAATTGAACGAGGGGTGGAGTCGCCCAGCCGTCGGCTCGCCTGCGAAGCGGACCGAGCCCTGGAGACCGGCGGGACGATCGAGCTAATGCTTGATCAGCTAGAGCACAGTGTCCTGATCGAAGGCTTTCCGGAGTTCGCTGAGCATGAATCGCACGCAACGGCCATACGGCTCTTCGAGATCGGCGTGGTCCCTGGCCTGCTGCAAGTTCACTCGTACGCTGAGGCGTACGAGGCGGCTGCGGTGCGACAGGGTCATTCAACACAGGCTCAGGCAACCGAACGGCTGGCCTTCCTGGAAGCGCGCCAGAGTCGCCTGTCCGACAGTCGCCCGCCGACGGTCCAGGCTGTCCTCGATGCAACATGCCTGATCAGGCCGATCGGTGGTCATGAAGTGATGGCCGAGCAGTTGAGGCATCTGGAGGCCTTGTCGCAGCGCCCCACAGTCGTCCTTCAAGTCGCTCCGCTTGAACTGGGGGAGGACAGGCCGCTCAACTATCCACTTGTTCTCCTGGTGCTTCCGGACCGCCGAGTCATGGGGTACACCGAGACCCTTCAGCGTGGGTATCTTGAGCGGGATGCCGAGACGGTAGCTGGCTGGGTTGGCAGTTACGATCGGCTCCAGGTCGAGGCGCTGTCGCAGGCGGCGTCGTTGGCCTTCATCCGAAAAGCACGGAAGGACTTCGAGGACGATGCCCGTTGACCTCAGTGGTGCCCATTGGCGCAAGAGCACCTTCAGTAACGGTCAGGGTGGCTGTGTCGAGGTGGCGGACGGCCACGAGGGGGTCATGCCCGTCCGTGACTCCAAGGACCCCGAGGGTCCTGCGCTCGTCTTCCCGTTGGACGCCTGGCGTTCGTTCGTCACCGGTGTCCGGGCAGGCGACTTCGGCGGCGTCTGACCGGCTGTCGTCTGCGGCCCCCGATCGGTATGCCGATCGGGGGCCGTTTGCGTGGTTCTTCGTGGGGATATAGACGCCGCCAGCATGGGTAGCTGATTTTACGCGTGGGGGAGGGACTTGATGGGCATGTCCGTAGACCTGAGTGGCGCCCAGTGGCGCAAGAGTTCACACAGCAACAACGGTGGGACCTGCGTGGAGGTGGCGGCCGACTCCCCTGGCCTCGTCCCCGTCCGTGACTCCAAGGACCCCGAGGGTCCTGCGCTCGTCTTCCCCTCCGACGCCTGGCGTTCCTTCGTCGCCGGTGTCCGGGTCGGCGAGTTCGGCGACGCCTGACACTCTTGCCCCCGGCCGCCACGCCGGCCGGGGGCCTACGCGCTGCCCGTTCGGCCCCACGGCTCGGGCACGCCCACCCGTACATCCACGTCCCACAGGACGCACTCCTCGCCGGGGCCGGCCACGAACTCCCAGGCCACGGCCGTGCGGTGCAGCTGCTGGTGCATCGATCCCGCCCGCTCCGCGCTCCCGGACAGCTCGCCGCCCTGCGGATGGTGGTGGAGGAACCGGCCGTACGCCGCCCGGCAGAAGGCCGCGTAGCGCTCGGTGCACAGGATCAGTCCGTGCCAGGCCTCGTCGACGGCGAACGAGGGCATGCCGATGACCTCCCGGTCCAGCATCGCCGCTCCGCAGCAGCGCAGCCACTGCCGTAGCCCCGTCTCGACCAGCTCGCGCGGCTGGAACGGGCACGTCCGGTAGACGGCCGGCGGGAGTTCGAGCGTGTCGACCGCCGCCTGCACGCGGTCGAGGCGCCGGGCGAACGTTCGCGCGAGCACGCTGTCCCCTCTCCGACCGGCCGATGCGGTCGTTTCGAAGCGTTCAACTGCTGCCGCCGCCGCACCCTCCACCGCCGCAGCCGCCACCACCTCCGCAGCCGCCCCCGCCGCACCCTCCGCCGGAGCTGCTGCTGCCCCCGTCCCCGCCCCGGTAGCGGGACTTCCTGCGCTTGTCGTCCCCGCCCAGCATGCCCTTGATGCCGAACCCGACGATCGCCACCACGATGAAGAAGATCAGCCAGCCCATCTCTCCCCAACTCCCCGAGTAGCGCCGGAGGGGAGCGACTCGGTGCGCCCGCGGCGGGCGATCCGGCGGCTTCCTCGGGCCGACCGTGAAGACCGCGACGGCCGCGCGAGAGGTCGGGAGTCGACGCATCCGGAGTCGCGCCGCGCGGTGCGCCGAGGCGGCCCCTCGCCGACGGTGTGACCTCATTGTTCCAGCGGGGGCGGGCGGTGAAACGCCGTCGGGCCACGCCGGAGTGTCCCGCAGGCACCATTCTCGTCAGAATGACGAATACTCGCTACGCTGGCCCCATGCGAGTCAATATCACGCGTGCCAGCGTCGCCATGGGCGACGACGTGGACGCACCCCACCGGGGCGTCGTACCAGCCGAAGGCTCCACCACGCTCGGCGAGCTCGTGCGCCAGGTCGCGGTCTCGGGCTACTTCCCCCAGATGGCCTGCTGGGTGGTCTACATCGGCCCGCCCGGTGAGCCGGAGACGGACCCGGTCGCGCTGCTGACGGCCCCGTGGGACCAGCCGCGCTTCCTGGACGAGGCCATGGGGCAGCGCACCCTCGACTCGTTCGCGAGCGAGGAGGGCGACCTGGGCCTCTACTTCGACTACCGGACGCGCGTGGCGCCGGAGACCCTGTGGCAGCGCCTGCTCGGGGCCGCGCCGACCGGCTGAGCCGGCCGGCCCTCACCCCGTGCCGAAGGTGCGCCGCAGGCAGGTGGCCAGGCCCTCCGGGGTGGGCGGGTGGAACCGTCCGGCGAGGTAGCCGTCGGGGCGGATCAGGAACGCCTCGCCGGGGCGGGCCGCGTAGGCGGCGCGGAACTCCCCGGCGGAGTCCCGCGCGGTCGGCAGCCGCCACGGCGGCGCGGGCGCGTCCGGGGCGAGCAGCGCGTAGACGTCCAGCAGTCCGTGCGCGGTGGAGAGGGCGGCCACCGCGCAGGTGGTGACCAGGACACCGGGGGTGGCGGTGTCGACGTGGAACAGCAGGGTGTGGCGCGGGCCGCGCAGCAGGTCGAACAGCCGGACGGGGTAGCTCGCCAGGTCGCGGGTCAGCTCCCGGCAGTCCGGAGCGCGGTCGCCCGGCTCGGGCCCGCCAGGCCCGCCGTCCGCACCGGGCCCGCCGTCCGCACCGGGCCCGCCGTCCGCACCGGGCCCGCCGTCCGCACCGGGCCCGCTGCCCGGACCGGGCCCGCCGTCCGCACCGGACCCACTGCCCGGACCGGGCTCGACCAGCGGGCTGTCCGGGTAGCCGACCAGCAGTTGGGCCTCCCGTCGCAGCACCGTGCCGAGGTCCTCGGCGGCGCCGGGGGAGGCCTGGACCCCGCTCCGGGCGTTGCGCACCGTCCGGCCGACCACTTCCTCGCCCACGGGGTGCCGTTCGGCGTGGTAGCTGTCGAGCAGCCCGTCGGCGCCGATGCCCCGGACGGCGAGCGCGAGCTTCCAGGCCAGGTTGTGGGCGTCCTGGATGCCGGTGTTCATGCCCTGCGCCCCGGTGGGCGGGTGGATGTGGGCGGCGTCGCCGGCCAGCAGGAGCCGGCCGGCCCGGTAGCGGTCCACCAGGCGGTGGCTGATCCGGAAGGTGGAGGACCAGCGCAGCGCCGAGGCGTGCACCGGCCGGGGCGAGAGCCTGTCGAGGACGGCCTGGATGTGCCGCAGTTCGGGGGCGGCGCCGCCCTCCAGCCCGTGGGCGACGCCGTCCGCCGCGTCCGGGCCGGCCAGTTCGTCGGGCACCATCATCGACATCCGGTAGCGGCCCCGCCCGGGGAGCGGGATGCAGACCAGCAGGTCGTCCACCCGGCCGTCGGCGTCGTGGTGGGTGGCGCGGACGCCGTAGCCGGCGGGCAGGTCCCACTCGACCTCGACGTCGCCCAGCATGTACTGCTCGGGGAAGGCGTCGCCCTCGAACCGCAGGCCGGCGGCCTTGCGGACCAGGCTGTGCGCGCCGTCGCAGCCGATCACGTAGCGGGCCCGGAGCTCCCGCGGCCCGGAGGCGGTGCGGAGCACGGCCAGCACGCCGTCCGGGTCCTGGTCGGCTGAGACCAGTTCCGTGCCGCGCTCGACGGGCGTGCCGTACCCGGCGAGGTGCTCGGTGAGCAGTCGCTCCGTCGTGTACTGGGGCAGCGCGGCGAAGCCGTACGGGATGTCGGGCGGCAGCGCGAGTTCGATCCGGGGGCCGGGCCGCCCGTCGACGAAGAGCAGCTGGCCGTGCATCGGGACCGCCTCGTCCAGGGCCGCCCGGACCAGGCCCATGGCGTCCCAGACCTCCATGGTGCGCGGCTGGACGCCGACGGCCTTGGCGTAGTGCTGCGGGGCGGCCAGCCGGTCCACGATCCGGCAGTCGACCCCGTGACGGCGCAGCTCGGCCGCGGCCGTCAGTCCGACCGGGCCCGCGCCCACCACCAGTACGTCGATCTCGTCCATGACCGCTCCCGGGGTCGTGCCGACCGCCTCCCTCCAGGCTGCTCCCGACCGGCGCCCGCCCGCCACCGGTACCGCGGCGGCGTCCCGGGAGCGGTGTCGGACGGCGACCATTTCTAAACACTTGGCGACAATCCCGGTCAACTCATGACGGTCCGTCATGTCGCCTTCTACGCTTCGTGCGGCCCGGTGGGCGACGAAGTCGTCGCCGAGCCGAGCGTTTCCCCGATGGTCTGACGAGTCTGGAGAAATCCCCCGTGAGAATAAGCCGTTCCCCGAGCCGCGTCTGGACGGCCGTGGTCGCCACCGGGGCGGCCACGGCCGCGCTGTTGGTGCAGCCCGGCGCCGCCTGGGCCGTCGCTCCCGCGCCCGTCGTGACGTCCACCGTCACCGTGGCGCCCTACCCGGCGGGCGTCGCGCTCGCGCCGGACGGCAGCCGGGCGTACGTGACCAGCCAGAGCAGCGGTACCGTCACCGTGCTCGACGCCGCCACCGGCGCGGTCTCCGGCGCCTTCACGGCCGGCAGCGGCTCGTACGCGGCCGCCTGGGCGCCCGACGGGCAGCACGCCTACCTGACCCACCACCTCGACAACGCCGTCAGCGTGCTGGACACCGCGAGCAACACCGTGACGGCCACCGTCCCGGTCGGCGCCGAGCCGTTCGGCGTGGCGGTCGCGCCCGACGGCGCGCACGTGTACGTCAGCGGCGCCGGCGCCAACACGGTGAGCGTGCTGGACACCGCGAGCAACACCGTCACCGCGACCGTCCCGGTCGGCGCCGAGCCGCACGGCGTGGCCGTCTCCCCGGACGGCGCGCACGTGTACGTGGCCGCCTCGGCCGCCCAGACGGTGGACGTCATCGACACCGCGAGCAACACGGTGAGCGCCAGCGTCCCCATCGGCCACGGCGTCTTCGGCCTCGCCCTGAGCTCCGACGGCACCCGCCTCTGGACGGCCAACGGGGGCGACGACACCGTCAGCGTGCTCGACACGACGGGCAACACCGTCGTGGGCACGGTGTCGGTGGGGGCCAACCCGTTCTCGGTCGCGCTGTCGCCCGACGGGAAGTCCGCGTACGCCTCGAACTACACGGACGGCACGCTGAGCGTGATCGCCACGGCGGACCGTACGGTCACCGCGACGGTACCGGTCGGCACGAACCCGTACGCGCTCGCCGTCACCCCCGACGGGCGGCGCGGCTACCTGGCCGACTTCGCCTCGGGCGCCGTGACGGTGCTCGGCTTCCCGCTGCCGGTGCCCGTGGTCACCGCCGTCACCCCGGCCTCCGGTCCGCAGGCGGGCGGGACGACGGTCACCGTCACCGGGACCGACCTCGCCGGGGCGACCGCGGTGAGCTTCGGCGCCGCCGGCAACGCGGCCACCTTCTCGTGCACCGAGACCAGCTGCACCGCGAAGGCGCCCGCCGCCTCCGCCGGTGGGGCGGTCGACGTCCGGGTCACCACGCCCGGCGGCACCAGCGCCGTCGTCCCGGCCGGCCGGTTCACCTACATCGCGCCGACCGCCGACCTCGCGGTGACCCTCGGTGCCAACCCGGTGGGCGGGCTGCTCTCCGGGCGGGTCGACTACACTCTCACCGTGACCAACCAGGGCCCGGAGACGGTGACCTCGGCGACCGTCACCGCTGATCTGCCGTCCGGTCTCACCTCCTCCTCGACCGACTGCACCATCGCGGCCGGCAAGCTGACCTGCGCGATCGCCGGTCCGCTCGCCAAGGGGGCGAGCGTCACCCGACACGTGACGGTCTACGTGGGCCTGCTCAACCTCGGTCGGACCTTCACCGTCACCGCCGCCCGCACCGCGAGCGCGCCCACCGACCCGGTGGCGACGAACGACCGGGCGTCCCGCACCTGCACGGCCACCCTCGCGCTGCTGATCAGCTGCAGCTGAGTCCGGCGCCGCCACGCGCGGACGCCCGTGCTCAGGCGACGGGCGTGCCGAACCACCGGGCCAGCGGGCCGAGCAGGTCCTGCTGGTCCTCGCCGACCCACGCGACATGGCCGTCCGGCCGCAGCAGCACGGCGGGCACGTCCAGCTCCTCGCTCCGGTCGACGACGTGGTCGACCCGGTCCGCCCAGCCGGCCACCGAGAGCCGGCCGCTGCCGTCCAGCAGGAGCCCGCGGCCCTCGTGCATCAGCTCGTACAGCCGGCCCCGCTCCAGCGGCACGTCCCGCAGCCGTCGGCCGAGCAGGTCGGGGCCCTCGCCGAAGTCGTAGCGGACCCCGACCGCGGTGATCATCCCGGTCACGTACCGGTTCACCTCCTCGAAGTCCATCAGCTTCGACAACAGCTCGCGCAGGGCGATCGCGCCCGGATCGGTGCCCATCAGCGTGATCTGCGCGCGGGTGTTGTCCAGCACGGCGGCGCCCACCGCGTGCCGCTCGGCGTGGTAGCTGTCCAGCAACCCCTGCGGCGCCCAGCCGTTGACCTCGGCGGCGAGCTTCCAGCCGAGGTTGAACGCGTCCTGGACACCGAGGTTCAGGCCCTGCCCGCCGGTCGGCGGGTGGATGTGGGCCGCGTCGCCGGCCAGCAGCGCCCGGCCGACCCGGTAGCGCTCGGCCTGCCGGGTGGCGTTGCCGAACCGGGAGAGCCAGCGCGGCGAGTGCACGCCGAAGTCGGTGCCCGCGAAGGCGCGCAGCTGCTGCCGGAACTCTTCGAGGGTCGGCGCCGTGCGGTCCTCGGCCACGCCGGCGGCGGGCACGACGATGCGGTACACGCCCCGGTGCCCGTCCACGTCGGGCACGGCGCCGAACCGCAGCTGGGTCTTGCGGACCTCGTCGACGACGGCGGCGATCGTGGCCGGATCCGCGGTCGCCTCCATGTCCCCCAACAGCGTCTCGACGGTGGAGGGCTCACCGGGGAAGCCGACGCCGAGCAGCTTGCGCACCGCGCTGCGGCCGCCGTCGCACCCGACGAGGTAGCGCGAGCGCAGCCGCGTGCCGTCCGCCAGTCCGACGGTCACCCCGTCCTCGTCCTGGCTCAGCCCGACCACCTCGCAGCCGCGCCGGATCTCGGCGCCCAGCTCGACCGCACGCTCGTCGAGCAGCCGTTCGGTGGCCTGCTGCGGGACGGTGAGGCCGTACGGGTGCGCGGTGTCCAGGGAGTCCGGCCACGGTTTGTGGATGCCGCCGAAGAAGCCGCCGACCCGGAACTTGTCGCCCGCGGCGAGGAACCGCTCCAGCAGACCGCGCTGGTCCATCATCTCGACGCTGCGCGTGTGCAGGCCCCGGCCGCGCGACCGTTCGCTCGGCTCCGGCGACCGCTCCAGCACGACCACCCGCACTCCGGCCAGCCGCAGTTCCCCGGCCAGCATCAGGCCGGTCGGTCCGCCGCCTACCACGATCACGTCAATCATCAGTACGCCCGTTCAACGAGAGGGATGGGGGCCGGTCGTCACGCCGTCCGGTGGCGCGCGTACCCGGAACGCCGGGCCGCGAGCCCGACTTGAGCCCGACTTGAGCCCGCCGCGAGCCCGCCGTGCGGCCCACCGGTGGTGCCGAGTCCCGCGGGACCGAGGGGCCGGGAGGGTGACAAGCTGTGACGTACCTCGGATATCCGATATTTCCGCAGGTAACGGCCTCGGGTCGACCATTCTGCGCCCGACCCGGGGCCTTGCGGCAAGCCCCCCGCCGGGCTATATCTTGAAAGTGGCGAGGAGTGGGTTTCGACCTCCTCGCCTTGGTGTTGCGCGGCCGCCGTGGACGGCCCGGCAGGTGTGCGCGGGCGCGGCGCGGTGCGCGAACGGTGCCGCCGAGATCGATCCTCCCCGGCGCCGCCCGGTGCGTGGGCCCTCGCTTCGACGTCCCGCGCGGGGCCTTCCTACCGACGGTGCGGGTGGGCCAGTCCGGTTCACGCTTCGCGCGAGCCCTTCCTGCTGACGGTTCGGAGCGGTTCCGTGGCGTCGGCGCTCGACGCGGACGGGCGCGCTGGAAGTCGACCCGGAAACCCCCTTGCGCAATGGTCAAGAAACGTTGACCATTAGGGCCATGCCAACCGATGATCTTCCCGAGGCGTTCCACGTCACCACGGACGAGCAGCTCCGCGCCGTCTCCAACCTCACGCGTCACCGGATCATGGCGGTGCTCCGCTTCGAGCCCGCGACGATCACCCAGATCGCCGAGCGCGTGGGCCTCGCGAAGGGCAGCTCCAGCTACCACGTTCGGCTGCTGGAGCGGGCCGGCCTGGTGAAGGTGGTGCGGACGCGGAAGGTGCGGGGGGTCATCGAGCGGTACTACGCGATGGCCGCGCGGTCTATCGTGCTGCCGGATCCGGGGGAGGGAGGGCCGGACGTGCTGATGCGGCACGCCGTGGCGGACCTGGAGGCCTCACCGGTGGACGAGCGGCACGTACGGATGGCGCATCTGCGGCTGACCGAGGAGCAGTTCGCCGAGCTGGGGGCGCGGCTGCGAGCGCTGGCGGACGAGTACCGGGAGCTGTCCGACCCGGCGCTGCCGGACGCGTCGCTGGTCTTCGCGCTGTTCCACCCCGCCCCCCGTCAGCAGGCCGAAGGGGACGCCAAGTGATCAAGGACGTTCGCACGCTGCCGACCGGGTTCGGGAGGCTCTGGACCGCGCAGACGGTGTCCTCGCTCGGTGACGGGGTGACACATGCCGCGCTGCCGCTGCTCGCGCTGACCTTGACGCGGGATCCGATGGCGCTCGCCGTCGTCACGGCCGCCGGGACGCTGCCGTGGCTGCTCTTCGGGGTGCTCGGCGGTGCGCTGGTGGACCGCTGGGACCGCCGACGCACGATGTGGGTCACGGACGCGGCGCGTGCGGTGCTGCTCGTGATACCGGCGGCGGCCGCCGGGCTCGACGTGCTGAGCATTCCGCTGCTCGCGGCCGTCGCCTTCCTGCTCGGCCTCGGCGGGCTCTTCTTCGACACGGCCGCCACGGCCTACCTGCCCGATCTGCTCGGCCGCGACCCCGCGCTCCTGGAGCGCGCCAACTCCCGTCTGCGCGGCGCCCAGACCGCCGCGTCCGGCTTCGCCGGGCCGCCCGCGGGCAGCGCCCTGCTCGCACTCGGGCGGGCGGTTCCGCTGCTCGCCGACGCGGTGTCCTTCGCGCTCTCCGCCCTGCTCGTACGGTCGCTGCCGGCCGCGCCCCGGCCGGTACCGCAGGCCCGGGAGTCGCTGCTGCGGCAGGCGAGGGCCGGCGCCGCGTACGTGTTCCGGGACCGGTTGCTGCTCGGGCTCGCGCTGCGACCGGCGGTCGGGAACATCGCCTTCCTCGCCGTGGAGACGGTGCTCGCCCTCTTCGCGCACGACCGTCTCGGCATCGGCACCTTCGGCTTCGGCCTGCTCCTCACGGCGGAGGCCACCGGCGGACTGCTCGGCGCGGGCGTCGCCTCCTTCCTCGGCCGACGATTCGGCACGGGCACCGCGCTGACCTGCACGGCCGCGGTCGAGGGCCTCGCCATCCTGGGCCTTGCCGCCGCCCCGAACCCGTACGTCGCCGGCCTCGCGCTCGCCGTCTGCGGGGCGGGCATGGGCGCCACGATGGTGCTCGCCCCCTCCCTGCGGCAGGCGATCGTCCCCGCCCACCTGATGGGCCGGGTCGCCTCCACCTCCCGCATGCTCGCGATGTGCGCCGCCCCGTTCGGTGCCTTCCTCGGCGGCTGGCTGGCCACCGCCTACGACGTGCGCACCCCGCTCTACGCCGCCGCCGGTCTCCTCCTCCTCATGACCGCCGTCACGTCGACGATGACCACCGACCACCGGATCGATGCGGCGCTGCGCGCCGCCGCCCAGGCGGACGGATCCGGTCGTGCGGAAACCCGGGAGCCCGTTCGGGAGGGTGTCGGGTAGGGCTCCGCGAGGTGGTCGAGGTGGTGCCGGGCCCGGTTCGGCGCTCCTCGCCCCGGCCCCGGCCCCGGCCCCGGCCCCGGAGCGTCGAGCCTGCCGGAGGGGCGCCCGGGTCCAGGCCGTGGTGGACGCGCCCGGACAGCCTGGACGAATCGTCCAGCCTGGACGTAGAGTCCAGATATGACCGCAGAGACACCCGACCCGCGCGTCCGCACCTGGGCGCCCGTCTGCCAGGCGGTGGCGCTGCTGCTCGGGCCGTACGCCGAGGTGGTGCTGCACGACGCCGTCCGCGACGAAGTGCTCGCCATCTGGAACCCGATGAGCGGCCGCGCCCCCGGTGACCCCTCCCTGCTGGGCGAGTTGGACGAACTGACCCCCGCCCTGCCCGACGCCTACGGGGCCGATGTCTTCGGGCCCTACGCGAAGCTGCTGCCCGACGGCCGCCGACTCTCCTCGGTCAGCGCCGTCCTGCGCGACGACGCCGGCCGGCCGGCGGCGGTGCTCTGCGTCAACCTCGACCGCGGACCGCTGGAGCACGCCGCCGCCCTGCTGGCCGGCTTCGCCGCGCCCACCGCGCCGCGCCCCGGACCGCTCTTCGAACGCGACTGGACGGAGCGGATGAACGACGTCATCGGCGGCTACGTCCGCGCCCACGGCCGGCCGCCGGAGCGGCTCGGCCGCGAGGACCGGCTCGCTGTCCTGCGCGAACTCGACCGGGCCGGGGTGTTCGCGGTGCGCCGGGCCGTGCCGGCCGTCGCGACGGCGCTCAAGGTGTCGCGGTCCACCGTCTACACGCTGCTCGCCGAAGCCAGGGCGGAGGCGGAGGCGGAGGTCGAGGTGGAGGTCGAACCCGGGTCCGAGCCCGACGCGCCGGCCCCTGCCGGTCCGGCCCACGAGCCGCCGGCCCACGGCGCACCCGTCGGCGAAGCACCGCGCCCCACCGCACCGCAGAGGAACCAGCGATGACCACACTCCCCGACTTCCGACTGGAAACCTACTTCTCCCGCTGGGAGTTCACCGCGCGTCACCACCTCACCGCCTCCGACGCGCAGACCATGACGATGACCGAACTCCTCGCCCTGGCAGGCCCGGAGGAGCGACAGGCCTGGGACACCCTGACCCTCGGCTACACCGAGACCTTCGGCGACCCGGCCCTGCGCCGGGCCGTCGCCGGCCTGTACGAGCGCGTCGACGCCGACGACGTGATCTGCTTCGGCGGGGCCCAGGAGGCGCTCAACCTCGCCATGCAGGTGCTGCTCGGGCCCGACGACCACGCCGTCGTGCTGACCCCCAACTACCAGTCCGCCGAGACCATTCCACTCTCGCTGTGCGAGGTCACCGGCGTCGCTCTGGACGCCGGGCGCGACTGGGCGCTCGACCTCGACGAACTGACCGCCGCGCTGCGCCCCAACACCCGGGTGGTCTCGGTCAACTTCCCCAACAACCCGACCGGCAAGGTCATCCCGGCCGAGGACTTCGCCCGCCTGGCCGAGCTCTGCGACGAGCGCGGCATCCGGCTGTTCAGCGACGAGGTCTACCGCGGCCTGGAGCGTGACCCGGCCCGGACCCTGCCGCAGGCCGCCGACCTGTCCGAGCGGGCCCTGTCGCTCAACGTCACCTCCAAGTCGCTCGGCCTTCCCGGGCTGCGGATCGGCTGGATCGCCTGCCGTGACCGGGAGTTGCGCTCCAGACTGGAGCGCGCCAAGCACTACACCACCATCTGCAACTCGGCCCCCAGTGAGGTCCTGGCCCGGATCGCCCTGACGAACCGCGAGCGGATCCTGACCCGCAACCGCGCGATCATCGACGCCAACCGGCCGCTGTTCGACGCCTTCTTCGCCGAGCACGCCGACCTGTTCGACTGGCAGGCCCCGGACGGCGGCTGCGTGGCCTACCCGCGTTACCTCGGCGCGGACGGCGTCGAGGCGTTCTGCACCGGGCTGGTCGAGGAGGCGGGTGTCCTGCTCCTGCCGGCGAGCATCTACCGGTCCGAGCTCACCCCCACCCCGGCCGACCGCTTCCGGATCGGCATCGGCCGCCGCGACCCGGCCCCGGCCCTGGACGCCCTCGCGGGGTGGCTGAAGGGGCGCGGGTAAGCGGCGTCGGGGCGCGGTGCGGGGCGGGCCGCCGTCGGCGACGCGGTGATCAGCCCTGCCGGGCCTCCTTGGCCCGGTACTTGAGGCCGAGGAGCGCGCCGGAGAGTCCGTGCGGCACTAGCCAGGAGACGTCCTCCCGGTCCACCGCGTCGAAGCGGTACTTGTAGGGCTCGGTGCCGCGCAGGAAGTCGAAGGTGGTGAGGCCCTGTCCGGCGGCGGCCCGGACGGCCTCGGCGATCACCGCCGTGCCGAGCCGCAGCGGCGCCCAGGCCTGGTCCCAACCGATCTGGTAGTAGGCGAAGGTGTCCCGCCAGCGGAATCCGTAGAGGGCGCCGACCACCTCCCCGGCCCGCTCGGCGACCAGGAAGGCCGGGCCCTCGCCGCGCCCGGTCGCGGCCGAGCGTTCGATCAGCCGCACGTGCAGCGGCGCGCGGGCCGCGTCGAAGGTGGTCGGCCGGCCGAGGGCGGCCCGGCGCAGCCGGTGCAGTCGGAGCACGGTGTCCAACAGGGCGAACCGCTCGGCCAGTTCACCGTCACCGACGGCCGGCGCCACCCAGCGGAAGGTGATCCCCTCGGCGGCGAGCTTGCGGCCGTAGCGGCGCAGATCGGCGCGGAACTGGCGGGAGCCCAGCGCGTTCGGGCCCGCCGTGAGGTCGACGCGCGGGCACGGGGTGCGGCCGATCTCCACCGCGCCGGGCGGCAGCAGCGGGGTCTGACCCGGGTCGAGGTCGGTGAGCAGCAGTGTCGTCCGCCTGGCGCGGCGCGCCAGCCAGTCGGCGACCTCGGCGCGTCGCCCGGGCGCGGCGCTGACCCCGCAGTGGTCGGCCGCCCCGGGCCCGGAGCCCAGCACCGTCAGGCAGGGGACGGTCAGCGGTGCGCGGGGGTGCAGCCGCCGCCGGGTGCGCAGCAGCGGGGCGACGGCGCCCACCCGGCCGTCCGGCTCGCGCCAGACGGCGATCTCGCCGCGGCCCTGTCGCGCGCCCAGCGTCTCCCACCAGGAGAGCGTCCACTCGGGGGTGGTGAACCACGAGCCGCCCGGATCGGCGGCCGCCAGCTCCCGCCAGCCGTCCAGTACGTCGGCCGGCATCGCGGCGGTCCGGTACCGGACGGGCCCGGCCGTCGGGGTGCCGGCCCCGACGGCCGCCCTGTCCCGGCCCGTCCTGTCCCGGCCCGTCCTGTCCTGGCCCGCCGTTCGCGTCACCGTGGTTCGGGCCCTCGCCGCCCGGTTCTCCGCCGCCCGGTTCTCCGTCGTCCCCAAAGTCCCGTCCCCCAGGTGTCGTTCAGGCGCCGCCGCGCAGCCGGTGCACGGCCGGATGCAGCCCGGAGAGAATTGTGTCGAACCGGTCGCGGCTGGTGGTGGAGTTCACCCGAAGACGGCTGATCCGCAACGGGCGTCTGGGCAGCAGCCGGTCGTGCCGGTGGTCGAACAGGAAACCGAGCCGGTAGCCGAGCCGGCGCAGCACCGGGTCGGCGCGCTGGTCGGCATTGCCGTTGGGGTAGGCGAAGGCGGTGGGTTCCTCGCCGTCGAGCCAGCCGGTCAACGCGTGGTGGGCGCTGGTGATCTCGTCCCGGAGGACGTCGTCCTCGCAGCGGTCGAGGCAGGGATGGCCGGCGGTGTGGTTGCCGATCGCGACGCCGGAGCGGTGGAGCGTCAGCAGGTCGTGCCGGGTGAGCTGCTCCTGCCGGGGCGCGCGGGTGCGGGCGCTCTCGCGCAGCTCGGCGAGGGCGGCGCGGCGGTCGTGGTCGGGCAGGGTCTTCAGCCGGCGCACCACGGTGTCGGGGGCGCGGCCGGCCAGGCTGCGGGCGGTGCCGCCGCGCGAGGCCAGGAAGGCGGCCTCGGACCACCAGAACGGCCGGTCGCTGTCGATGAGTTCGGTGACCACGAAGGCGGCCGCCGGGATCCGCAGCCGAGTGAGCACGGGCAGGCCCTCGGTGAGCACGGTGCGGTCGCCGTCGTCGAAGGTGACCAGCACGCTGCGGGTCGGCAGCGGACGACCGGAGTGGACGGCCTGCTCGACCTGGGCGAGGGAGACCGGGCGGGCGATCCGGACCAGGCGGGCCATCTGGAGCGCGAAGGTCCGCGGGTCGTCCACGCCGTGGTAGGCGAGGACGGCGAGCCGACGGGTGGCTGTGAGCCGGAACAGTGGCTGGAGCGGGGAGTTGCGCAGCACGGCGTCGACACCGCCGCGGTGTCCGGCGAGGCCACCGCGCGCCGGGGGAGCGGCCTGGGCAGGGGCGTCGTCGGGCGGGCCGGCCACCCGCACCGTCGGGCCCGCGGTCTCGGTGGTGGGCGCCGCCACCCTGGTGGTCGGGCCGTCATCGGCCCCGGTCGAACGCCTGGTTCCCTCGGGCATCGACGCGCTCCCCCTTCGTCCCCGTGTGCACTGCCGTGAGCACCGGGGCGGCGGGAGTCGGGCACGGCACGCGGGCAGGGAACGCCGCTCGGCGCACGCCTGCCGGGTGGGCGGCCCGCCCCGCTCCCCGAATTGCCAAGATAGTGCAAAAACCCATGCTCCGAGGAGGGTTGCGCACGGACGTCGGCTTTCGGGGAGAGGTTGGCGCATTGTTGGCGCGCGCTTGGCCCGAGTGCGGGCCGGGAGCTTCCTGAGTGACCGCCGGTGGTGCCGGGGCAGGGCTCGGCGGGCCGGACGGGTGCGTGCGGTGCGGTGGTCCGGCGGTGCGGATGTGCCGTGCCGGAACAGGTCACGGGGGCGCGTCGGACCGGGGGCGCGCCGCCTCGGTGGTGCGTCCGGCCGGGGCGGCGCGGTGTCTGGGCGGCGCGGTGCTCGGGCCACATCGCGCCGGGGTCGTGCGGTGCCGGGGTGGGCCGGCCGCCGGTCGCGGACCCGACGGCCGACCCCGGAGAGGGGCCCGACGGCCCCGGCTCGTGGGATCTCCCGGCCTTCCCCGGTGCTGCCGGTGTGGTTGGTCCTACCGGTACTGCCGGTGCTCCCGGGGTTCTTCGGTGGATCGGACGGTGGATCAGAAGGGGCTGGTGCAGCTGGTCACCCGCTGCGAGGCGTCCAGCAGGGGGCCGCCGACCGCGCAGATCATCCGAAGGTGCTCGGTGACCACGCGCGGCGTGACGGCCTTGGCGAAGCCGTTGGTGACGGTGGTCGCGGAGGCGACGGTGACCCACGGGCTGCCCCAGGCCCGCTGCGTCCTGACCTCCACCTGTACGACCGTCGGCTGGGTCGGGGAGGCCGGCGAGACCTGCGCCACCCCGACCACTCCTCCGCCGTCCTTCTCCAGCCAGACGCAGGGGTGGTTGACCACGGTGATACAGGCCGCCTCACCGGCCCCACTCGTGGTCGTCGACGCCGAGGCCGGTACGGCCATCGACGCCGTGATCCCTGCCACCGCGACCATCAGGGCTGCGATCCGAGCGCGCATGATATGAACCTCCTTGGAAATCAAGGGAATCTCACTCCGTGGGATGAGTCTTGCACATTTCATGGGCATGACATATGTGCGCTGCGTCACACTCAAGGTGACGGTTCAACTACGTACCGCAACCGGCGGCCCCGGCTCCGGTCGTGCGGAACCGGGGCCCGGCGTACGCGGCGGCGCCACCGGCCGCGCCTGCCGCCCGGCTCGCCCGATCCGGCCCCGGGTGGCGCGGCCCCGTCCGGGGCCCGGCCCGCCGACTCGCCAAGTCCGCGCCGGGGCAGCGGGGTTGGCGGATCGCCGGGCGGCCCCGCCCGGTCGGCACCGCGTTCACTCGTACGAGTGGCGGACCGGCGCGAGGCCGTTCGGACGGCTACGATCGACGCGACCTACGGAGGTGGCCCGGATGGACACGGTCATCGTGCAACTCCCCGAACCCCGCCCGCGAGCCCGGCCCGGTGCGCGGCCCGCGCCGATCGGGGCCCGGCCCGGCCTGCCCGGCGGCCGCGCCGCGCCGCCCGGCAGGCCCTCGCTGCTGCGGCTGGGCCCGGGCGAGGTCGCGGAGTTCGGGCGCGGCGAGCCCGGCCGGCCGCTCGCCATCCCCCTCGCCGACCAGGGCGTCTCACGCCGCGCCGGCGAGATCACCGCCGCCGAGGACTACTGGCGGCTGTCCAACTTCAGCACCTCCACGACGTACGTGGTGGAGAACCTCGAAGGAGCCGGCGAGCACGTCAAGGTGGCCCCCGGGCGGCTCGGCGCGCCGGTGCCGTTCGAGTTCTCCCGCGTCCTCCTGCCGGCCCTCGGCGAACCGGTCGTGTTCAAGGTCTTCGCCCCCCAACACGCCTATCTGGAGGGCGAGCCGACGGCCGACGCGGGCGAGCCGACGGTCAGTCCGTTCGCCCTCGACCCGACCTCCAAGTACTTCCTCGTGCTGCTCGCCCTCTGCGAGCCGCGGCTGCGCTCACCCTCCGCCGCCGTCGTCCCCGGTGTCACCGACGTGCTGGCCCGGCTGCGCGCCCTGCCCTCCTGCTGGGGGCTCACCCGATCCGCCGTCAACTACCACATCGACTACCTGGTGGCCACCAAACTGCGGCTGCGCGCGACACCGGACGAGGCCGTGGACGCGGCCGCCCGGGGCGGGGGCAAGCGGGAGGACCTGGTCGCGCTGGCGCTGCGGTTCGACCTCGTCCGGGAGGAGCACCTCGCCCTGCTACCGCCCCGGCGGAGCGGCTGAGCCCGTCGTGGTCCCACCCGCCCGATCCGGGGACCGGCCGCCGGACCGGCCCGGGGAGCCGCCCGGCGACGTGCCGGCCCGCGACGTGCCGCCCGGTTACGCGCTGGCCGGGTACCGCATCGGCGAGCCGATCGGCGCCGGTGCCTGGGGCAGCGTCTACGCCGCCCACCGGCCGGGCGGACCGGCGGACCTCGCGGTCAAGTTCCTCTGCCCGGCGCGGCTCAGCCCGGGCCAGCGCCGCACCATGGCGCAGCTCGCCTGCAGCGAGCTGCGGTTCGGCCGCCGCGCCAACCATCCGAACCTGATCCGCACCCTCGCCGTGATCACCGTCGACGACCCCGCGCACCCCCGGCTCGACGGCGCCCTGACCCTGGTGATGGAACGCGCCGCCGGCAGCCTCCAGGACGTCCTGGCCACCGCCCGGCCGCACGCGCCCGTTCCCGGGGCCGAACGGATCCTCGCCGGCGTCTGCGCCGGCCTCGCCCACATGCACGCCGCCGGCTGGGTGCACGGGGACCTCAAACCCGGCAACATCCTGCTGATGCCGGACGGCACCGCCAGGCTCGCCGACTACGGCCTCACCGCCGAACTGGAGGGCACCCACGCCTACGCCCCGCCCCTGGGCTCCCCCGACCACGTGCCGCCCGAGTGGTGGTCCCAGCGCACCGGCGCGCGCGGCGTCGCCGTCCGGCCGAGCGCCGACATCTGGGCCTTCGGCGTGCTCGCCCACCAGCTGCTCACCGGCGGACTGCACCCCTTCCTCGGCGCCACCGCCCGCGCCCGCTCCCTCGCCGCGCAGGCCTACGCGCGCGGCGCGGCCCCACTGCGGCTGGACGACGCGCTGCCCGCGCGCTGGCGGCCGGCCGTCGCGTCCTGCCTGGCGGCCGACCGCGCGGAGCGGGCGCTGGTGGACCTCGCCGCCCTGCGGGCCGCGCTGCTGACGGCGGCGGCCGGGGTCGGGGTCCGGCCCGGGGCCGTCGGCGCGCGTTCGCTGCCCGCCCCGGCGAGGACGCGCCGTCCGGTGCGCCGCCCCGCGCTGCTCGCGGGGGCCGGCCTGGCGTCGGTGGTCACCGCCCTGCTGCTCCTCTCCGGCGGACCGGAACCGGCCGGGGCGGTGTCGACCGTGGCGCCGGCCGGAGCGGCGCCGGGCGGACCGGAACCGGCCGGAGCGGCGCCGACCGCCGCCCCGCCCGCCCCGCCCGCGCGGGCGGTGCCGGCCGGGGCGATCCCGGCGGGCTCGGACGTCCCCGACGCGTTGCGCGGCCCGATCGACGACGCCGCCCGCCGCTGTCCCGAGCCCGAGATCACCCCGGCCCTGCTGGCGGCGATGCTCAAGGCCGAGAGCGGCTTCGACCCCGGGGCCGCCAGCCCGGCGACCGGTGAGTACGGGGTCGCGATGTGGACGCCCGCCGTCTTCACCGCCTGGGCGCAGGACGGCGACCACGACGGCGTCAAGGACTACCTGGACCCGGCCGACGCGATCGCCTCGATGGGCGGCTACGTCTGCTGGCTCGACCAGCAGCTCAAGCGCCGCGGGTACACCACCGACCTGCCGGCCCTGGTCACCGCCGGCTACCGGACCAGTGACAAGACGGTCGCCGACGCGGGCGGCGTCCCCGACCGGGTGCGGCCGCACGTCGCGAAGGTGCTCGGCTACCTCGCGGAGTACGGGGGCTGAACGCGCGACGCAGCCCGACGCGGCCCTGGCCACAGCCCTGCCGGTGCGCCGCCAGGCCCGGTCGCGGCATGACATCGGCCACATCCGGAGCGCCCCACCGGCGGCGTCGACCGGCCGGCGGCCCCCCGGAGTGCGATGCTCGGCCGCATGATCACGAAGCTCCGCGCGGCCACCACGCAGTGGACCGTCGTCGTCCCGGTGGTGTCGTTCGTCGTCCTTGTCCTCACCTGGCACCGCGACCTGCCCGGCTGGGTGGTGGGCCTGATGGCCTGCTTCCTGGCCGGCGCGGTGCTCGCCGCGGTGCACCACGCCGAGGTGGTGGCGCACCGGGTGGGGGAGCCGTACGGCTCGCTGGTGCTGGCGGTCGCGGTCACCGTCATCGAGGTGGCGCTGATCGTGACCCTGATGGCGGACGGCGGCGAGAAGGCCGCCACGCTGGCCCGGGACACCGTCTTCGCCGCCGTGATGATCACCTGCAACGGCATCCTCGGCCTCTCCATCCTGGTGGCCGCGATCAAGTACCGGGTGGCGGTGTTCAACGCCGAGGGCACGGGCGCGGCGCTGGCCACCATCGGCACCCTCGCCACCCTCAGCCTGGTGCTGCCGACCTTCACCACCAGCTCGCCCGGCCCCCAGTTCGCGCCCGCCCAGCTGGCCTTCGCGGCCGCCGCCTCGCTGTTGCTGTACGGGCTGTTCGTGGCCACCCTGACCTTCCGCCACCGTGACTACTTCCTGCCCGTCACCCCCGAGGGCCGGGTGCTCGACGAGGAGGACCACGCCGACCCGCCGAGCCTGCGGACGACCCGGGTCAGCCTCGGGCTGCTCGCCGTGGCGCTGATCGCGGTGGTGGGCCTGGCCAAGGGCGTCTCGCCCACCATCGAGTCCGCCGTCTACTCGGCCGGGCTGCCGTCCTCGGTGGTGGGCGTGGTGATCGCGCTGCTGGTCCTGGCGCCGGAGACGATCGCGGCGCTGCGCTCCGCCCTGCGCAACCGGGTGCAGACCAGTCTCAACCTGGCGCTCGGCTCGGCGCTGGCCAGTATCGGCCTGACCATCCCGGCCGTCGCGGTGGCCTCGGCCTGGCTCCCGGGGCCACTGGAACTGGGCCTCGGACCGACCCACCTGGTGCTGCTCGTGCTCACCGTCGCGGTCGGCACGCTGACCGTCATCCCGCGCCGCGCGACCCCGCTGCAGGGCGCCGTCCACCTCTCGGTGCTGGCGGCGTACGTGGTGCTCGCGATCAATCCCTGAGCGAACCGGTACGGAGGATCCCGGCGGGGCCGCGCCCCCGGGGGGGCCCGCCGCCCCCCCCGCGGGGGGCCCAGCGGGCGCCCCGCCGAACCGCCCCCCCCGCCGAACCCCCCGGTGGCCGCCCCCGGGGGGGCGGGCCACCGGCCGGGCGCGGCCCCGCCGTCCGTCGTGGGCCGTCGCGGCGCCGCCGGAGACCGGCCGCCCGGCCGTACTCGCCGGTTCGCGACCCGCCGCCCCGGCCCGGCGGCCGGGGTGCGAGGATGGCCCCCGACCGCCCCCGACGGCGGACCTCCGCCGACCGGCCACCCCCTCACCCCAGGGTGGCCCGACTGGGCACACGGCGACGAGGTCCGCGCTCCGTACCCCGGCAGCCATTTCCGGCGCGGCGTCTCCCTGCCCGCTTACCCTCACCTGCGAAGAAGACGCATCGCGATGCACCGCACCCGTACGCCCGTACCCGCCTCCCCGGCCACCACGTCCCCCACCCCCACCCTCCCCGCCGGCCCCCGGACCCGCTCCCGGGCGCCGCTGCGCGCCGCCGCGCTCGGCGCGGGCGGGCTGCTGCTCACCGGCTGCGGCAGCGCCCCCGCCCCGGAGCCGGGCAGCCAGCAGGACCTCCGCGCCCGCCTCCCCAAGGCGGTCAGGGACGCCGGGGTGCTCCGGATCGGCTCCTACCTCAACTACCCGCCGGTCGACTTCAAGGACCCGGCCGGGCAGCCCGCCGGGCTCGACCCGGAGATCGCCAAGGCGATCGGCGGCTATCTCGGCCTCCGGGTCGAGTTCACCGACATGCCGTTCGACAAGTTGATCCCGGCCGTCCAGGCCAAGCAGCTCGACCTGGCGATGTCGGCCGTCATCGACACCAAGCAGCGTCAGCTCGGCGCCGCCGACGACGGGCACCAGGCCGACGCGGGCGTGGACTTCATCGACTACTTCGCGACCGGCACCTCGATGGTGGTCAAGGCCGGGAACCAGTTGAACCTCACGACCCTGGACAGCCTCTGCGGCCGCACCGTCGCCGTCCAGCGCGGCACCATCCAGGACGAACTGGCCGGCCGGCAGACCGCGGCCTGCCTGCGGATCGGCAAGCAGCTGCAGATCCACCGCTTCGACACCGACGAACAGGCGCTCGCCGAGGTGGCCGCCGGTACCGCGGTCGCCGACCTCAACGACTACCCGGTGGCCCAGTACAACACCACCCAGCCGGGGCGGACCGGGGTGTTCCAGCTGGCCAACACGCACTTCCTGCAGTCCGGCCCCTACGGCATCACCGTCGCCAAGGACAACACCGCCCTGCGGGACGCCGTCGCCAAGGCGCTGGACCAGGTGATCCGCGGCGGCGAGTACGACAAGATCCTCGACAAGTGGAACGTCCGCTACGGCGCGGTCTCCAGCGCGGTGGTCAACGGCGGCCTCTGACGGGGTGACGCCGACCCCGCCCCGATGGCCGGTAACGACCGGTGATCGGGGCGGGGCCCGCGTGTCGGGGCGCGGTACGGCGGCCGCTGTCCCTATCGTCTGAGACCGCTGAGTCCGCAGCCGGTCAGACCCGTGGGAGTGCGAGATGCCAGGCCCAGAGCAGCAGTTGTCCCCCGACGGCGCCCGCGGTCGTCCGGCGGAGGGGGCCGACGTGATCGTGGTGGGCGCGGGCCCGGCGGGCTCCACCGCCGCCTACCACCTCGCGCGGACCGGGCTCGACGTGCTGCTGCTGGAGAAGTCGGCCTTCCCCCGGGAGAAGGTCTGCGGCGACGGTCTGACGCCGCGCGCCACCAAGCAGTTGGTCGACCTCGGCATCGACGTCTCGGAGGAGGCCGGCTGGCTGCACAACCGGGGGCTGCGCCTGGTCACCGGGCGGCGCCGGCTGGAGCTGGACTGGCCGCACCTGTCGGCGTTCCCCTCGTTCGGCCTGGTCCGGCGGCGGGCCGACTTCGACGAACTGCTGGCCCGCCGGGCCGCCTCGGCGGGCACCCGGTTGATCGAACGGGCCAATGTGGCAGGCCCGTTGGTCGACGAGCGGTCCGGCCGGATCATCGGTGTGACGGCCCGGCTGGGCGAGGACCGGCGGCCCGTCGACTACCGCGCGCCGCTGGTGGTCGCCGCCGACGGGAACTCCACCCGGCTGTCGCTCGCGATGAAGCGCTACCGCCGCACCGACCGGGCGATGGGCGTCGCCTACCGGACGTACTTCACCACCCCGCGCCACCAGGACCGCTACCTGGAGGCCTGGCTCGACCTGCGGGACCCGACCGACCCGGCCAGGCGCCTGCTGCCCGGCTACGCCTGGGTGTTCGGGATGGGCGACGGCACCGCGAACGTCGGCCTCGGGGTGCTGGACACCGCCGCGGTGGCCGGCGAGTGCGACTGGCGCGACCTCCTGCGGCGCTGGTGCGCCGCCCTGCCGCCCGAGTACGGGTTCACCCCGGAGGGCATCACCGAACCCGTCCGCGGCTCCGCCCTCCCGATGGGCCTCAACCGCCAACCCCACTACGCCGACGGCCTGTTGCTGGTCGGCGACGCGGGCGGGACGGTCAGCCCGGCGACCGGGGAGGGCATCGCGTACGCGATGGAGTCCGGCCGGTACGCCGCGGAGACGGTCGTCCAGGCGCTGGCCCGGCGCACCGACCGCGGCCGCGAACTCGCCCTGCGCGGCTACCCGCAGGCGCTGCGCTCCGCCTACGACGGCTACTTCGCGCTCGGCCGGCTGGTCGCCGACGTGCTGGGCCGCCCCAAGCTGCTCGGCACCGCCGGTGCGCTCGGCCTCGGTCATCCGGCGCTGCTGAAGGTGGCCTTCCGGCTGATGGTCAACCTCACCGAGCCGAACTCCCGGGACGCCCTCGACCGGCTGCTGTACGCGCTGGGGAAGTTGGCGCCCAGCCACCGGTGACCTCGGTCGGGTCGGCGCGGGCCCGGAGGGGGCGTGACCTTCCATCGTGCACGCCCCCAGCGCGTTTCGGGCGCCGGTTGGCCGAATCCGGGGAAACGGCCGGTGTTCCGGGCGGTCCGTGTTGACGGGGAGTCAGGTGATCCGCTTGCCTGGGTCATGACCTGGACACGGAGGGTGACGGATCACCCTCCGGTCCGCTCTGATGCCGATACGACGGAGACATCGTGCGCCTTCGCCTTCGCCTGCTCCTCGCGCCGCTCGCCGCGGTCGTGGCCCTGCTCGCCCCGGCCGTCCCGGCGGCCGCCGTCGACGCGGCCGCCGCCACCCCCTCCGACGAGTGCTCGGCGGCCGACTTCCACGGCGACCCCCGCCTCGGCCCCGAGGACCTGCCGCGCACCGGCCCGGTCGGCCGGGAGCTGATCGGCTACCGGCGCACCGGCGGCCTCCCCGAGGACAAGTTCCTCGCCACCTACTACAGCCCCACCGCGAACAACGGAAGCCCGGGCTGGATCTACCCGCCGGCCAACGGCTACGTCACCCTGCCGGACGGCACCCCGGTCGAGTTCGAGATCACCCTGTACCCGAACCAGAACATCGACCGCTACGGCAGTGAGTACGGGTCCTTCCTCGCCCCCGAGGGCCTGCCCTACGCCAGCCGCTCGATCCCGCCGCAGAGCCTCGACAGCACCCCGGCGCCGAGCTGCAACTACCACGACTACAAGGTGCTGAAGCCCTTCAAGGTGCACGCCGGCCCGATCGCCCCGTGGTTCGGCCAGCCCGGTTACGGCCTGCAGTACCAGCTCGACGCCGCGCTCGTCCCGAACGGGCCGGCCCGGCTGAACGTGCTCTGGCTCGTGGACAACGGGTACCTCGCCCGGATCTGACGCGGCC